>NZ_JBHFOM010000001.1:0-267684 GCF_053543955.1 Colwellia sp. E150_009 | reverse complement strand
AATCCACTCGTTAGTTGAACAATTACCCGACAATATAAGTGAGCAACCCAACTTTTTATATTCAGGTCGACCATGGAAAATTAGTTTTAAAGATTATCAAACATTACTAGCTGAGAGTGAGTATGCTGCTTGGTTAGCCGCTTGGGGTTATCGTGCAAATCACTTTACTGTTAGCATCAACCATCTAGAAAGTTATCATAGCATTATCGATGTTAATGAACGCTTGAAAAAATCAGGCTACGCGTTAAATAGTAATGGCGGCGAAATTAAGGGTGATGATGCTGTTAAGCTAGAACAATCATCTACTTTAGCCGATAAAGCATTAGTTGAGTTTTCTGATAAGAACGCCGAAATCCCTAGCTGTTTCTACGAATTTGCTAAACGTTATCCTCTTGCTAATGGCGAACTTTATACTGGTTTTGTTGCAGAATCTGCAGATAAAATTTTTGAAAGTACCAATGCTGTTGCGTAACAAATGTTTTTTCTTTACCAGTACTTATTAAGTGCTGGTATAGAGTGACTCTATTATTGCAGCACTTAATACCTAGCAGCAGCTCCTTTTCGCCCACTATAAACCACTTCTAACTCAACCCTAGTAATAGATTTATTCGCTAATAATTCATTATATACAGCCATAAGATCGTCTGTATTCTTTGGCGTAATTCTAACGGTATTTTTCGCTATTTTGGTTATATTCTTATAGGGTATATCCAGTATTTCATCAGGTTTCGTTATTACAACAAAAGTACCTTTAACCGTTCCCTGTTCAGACATATTAATCTGGCGAACCTTGCTTCCTTTTTGTAGTTTTGTCCCCATAAATATATATTTTTCACCATTGAATGAAATCGATCTTTTGCTCTTTTTTATTGAAGTTGCCTGCTTTGCTTCTATTTCTTCTTTTGTGGCTCTAGTATTTTCATCATGTTGAATTATGTTGCTTGATAGAATTACTTCTTCTTGAGTGTTACCTGCTTCTGATACCGTTTTATGCTCTGATTGAGAACATGAAGTAATTAAAAAGCAGAAGCAAAAGCTAACAATTAAATTGTCATTATTTTTCATTTTAAACCCCTTTCTCATCCTAAAATAGATTAAAAAGCCAGCTAAAAAGCTGGCTTTCATTCACTAAACTTTTTAAATAACCTGAATTCAGATTATTTAATACTTACGACGACGTAATAAAGTTAAAGGTAGCAGTAACAAAGTTAACCACGTTGTTGAACCACCACCACTCGATTTAGTGGTCGGTTGAGTCGTTTGTGTAGCAACATCTGTAACTTTAACTGTTATTGTATTAACCACATCATCAATACCGTCACTAACTGTTGCCTCAAATACAAGTTCATCGCCACTTGCTGAAACGTCTGGCGCCGTAAAACTGACAGACGCTAAATCACTTCCCGTGAGAGTTACTGAGGCTCCTGAAACTTGAGCCCAACTATAGATCAGTGTATCACTATTGGCATCTGTGGCGGCAACAGATAAGCTAACACTAGTACCTTCTTTAACACTTTGATCACCACTTGTAGTCACTACAGGTAAACGATTATCACAGGCAAAGCTATCACCAGCAACAATATCAGAGAAAATGCTAGTTTGAATATTTGTGAAAGTTATATCATCAATATACCATCCAGCATCAAAACCATAATCATCTGGCTCAGGAACAAAAGCTGAGTCTGTTGCTAAGCGGAATCGGAATTCAACTTGATTACCATTCAAGCTTTCACCAAAGTTAATGGTTTCCATGCCATTATTTGAACCTGAAAATGTAGCACGACCTGCAATACCAGCTTCAGTGTCAGATATTGCGGTATCCGTATAACCATCACCTAAAAACTCACCTCCCATGTCAGTAACATCAGCCCAATCTCCGCCATTAACACGTACTTCTACTACGGCACCATCATAACCTTCTTCCATGTTATATAAATGCCAGAAACTAATCGTATAATCACCACTATAACCAACTACCATCGGCTGTGTTTGATAAGCAACATCAGAGATAAAGCTATTAGCTGTGGCAGCAATCAAGCCATCATCAGCATCCCATTGATCTAACATCCAAGTGCTATTGGCCATTTCACCGCCATCGATAACGACTTCAGTAAAATCATGCAAACGCGAAAGCGTATTTAAGTCATCATATTGTGTTGTACCAACCAATTCACGAGGTACAAAATCAACATTTACTGTTGTTGATATTAAGTACTCAGCTGCTTCGACACCGTCAACAAGATCAGGAACAAACTTAAGTATTAGTTCATCACCTGTATTGGCCTCATTCAGCGTAAATTCAATAGGCGCACTCGTAGCAGAAGCAAACATTGCTACATCACCTAAAGTAATTACCCCACCATTAGCAAACGTTACGTCATGATCACTTTCAACTACAACAGTGCCAGATAGTTCCGATAAGGCGGCATTACCGCCATTTTTAATTGCAAAACTAACAGTACCTGTTTCACCTACATCAAGAATATTATCATTTGAACAATATCCCGACGTTAAACCATCATAATTGGTATTTAACTTATGTTCAGTAACAGTAAAGGTATCTAAATCAGTTTTGTATGATTCAACCACACCAGCATGATCAGTTGAAAAGCGGCTTGGCGATACGGCACCAAGTCCCATACCACGGCGCGCAAATGCACCTAAAATAAGTTTATAATCTTCTTGGTCATTAGCGTATGCCGCCGCTAACAAGGCATCTCGCCCCTCGGTAAAGGTTGGCGCCATCGGCATCATTTTATAACTTGAAACAAGGTAGTCTTTCATCAAGCTTTTTGCTTCTGCAAAGGTATGACGTTCATCATTAACCATAGCAATAAATGAATCCCATAACATTGCTGCATATACTGCACCCGATGCATGTACTTCGGCATCGGCTTCAACATCAGCAAATGTTGCGGGATTAATATCCATATCTGTAGAATAAGGATATTTACGAATACCTGAAACAAAGCTCGCAACATAGGTTGTATCACCATATTTACCAGCATAATTTTCATTGCCTAGCACTAAATTATCATCTGCATCAGAAGCGAAAAGCAAGGCATGAAAATCACCAAAGCCTTCCCCCATAGAGGTAGCTTGATTACTGCTTAGGCCTGAACCATTGCCCACTAAGCGGTTGCTGATATAGTGCCCCCATTCATGAGCAACAATAGCATTGTCCCAAGAACTATCTTTAAATACACGAGAGAGGTCATTTTTAAACATCTCAATTGAAACCGTTTCACCAGCATCAATTAATGCATAAATAGCAGCACCCTCATTTTGTGAAATTCCCATGCTTGGAATGGTAACCGTATCATCACTTCCTCCCATAGCAGATGGGTCATCGCCGTCTTTATTATTTGCTATCAACACAGCGATAGCGCCTGCTTCTTGAGCGTTTTTAACTTTCTCGGTGAAATTACAAGAACCACGGTCGATAATTGCGATTTTGCCAACAAGATCGGCACCATTGATGGCTTCTTCACATCCATCACGAGTAGGTTCCGTACCGTCTTCAATACGAACTAACTCACCTGAAACTGAAAACACATCGGCACCAAAACTAGAAATTTGTACGTACTCTAATAAGCCTATACTCGCATGTGAAGTAGCCGTTACACCATAATCAACGCCATTAACAGCTTGCGTGGTTTCCCATAAATACATCTGCATACGGGGTGAAGAACCATCGGCTGGCGTAGACATATTTGCATTATCAAATCCTGAATTATCTTGTACTTCTACATTAAGAGCATCGCCTTCAACACCGCCACGACCATAGTTTAGTGCCTGAGCGTTACCCGCGGCTTCATCAAAACCATGATCATAATAATCATCATGTAAGTAGTTATTCATGAGAAATAAGTTAACAATGGCCGCTTTACGATTGTTCATTGAGTATTCTGCTTCTGCATCATTGTACTTATAATCAAAGGTATTAGCCGTGGTCACTTCTGCTACATAATCACCATTCGTAAACCCTTGTGGTGGCACAGCATCAACATAGGCTGTAACATTGTTACCCTCTGTCGTTGTTGCATTATCAGCTAACCAAGCATCTTTAGTACTAATTGGGCCATGTGATAAGGTTACTAAAGGGGCATCTAAATATTCTGCTGTTAAATAAGCATCAACATCACTACCAGCGGGTGCAGGCATCACATTACCATGCGGACTATCCCATGGTTTTCCGTCTGCATCAGCATAAATACGGTAGTTAAAATCAGCGGCATGACTGGTTAAATTCTTTTTAAATAAAACATCACCTGTTTTCGCTGATATAACATAAGCATAATATTCTGAATTACGACTATCAAAATCTCCAGTTTCAACTTCGACATAATGAGCAGCGATTAATTCATTTTTATGCTCAAAAAATACCTTTTTAGCCCTTGGTTCACCAAGTATTATTTTACTATTTGAAGTATTGTTTACTTTAAATTTTTCGTACTTGTCATCTGAAATATTAGCAACAAGTGTCACTGAACTACTATCTCCACCCATTGCTGAAAATGCGGCACTAATCGAACTAGCAGAATGACCAAAAGCACTATCAATATTTTTAATCACTGAAACGGCTGACTTATTCGCTGATTTGCCAATAAAGTAACCTGACGAAGCAACTAAGTTGAACTCTCTGTCCATCATGATGTTGTATTCGCGATTAAACACTTCAACACCCGCAACTTCTTGTTTGTATTTAGCTATTTTTGCGCCACGCCCCAAGTCATGTATATTCGCTAATACAGGCTTGCCTAAATTTTCATTCGCTTTATTAGCACCCGTTAACTGCTTTAAATAAAAATCTGCTGCGAAAGCATTTTGATGATCGACGGCAATAGCCCCCATATTCGGTTTCGTGGCTTGCTTGGCAGCCCATTGGAATGTTGTTTTACCAAGTTGGGCGTCAAATTGGTTTGTCATTCCATTTATCGAGTCTTGGCTCGTTTGTTTTTGCGCAGGGGTATTTTTTGGTGATTTGATCTTAGCTGGAACATTAAAATTTTCAGCGAGACTTCCTGTTGCTGTTGCTGAAAGTGCTGCTGCAATAACGCTGGCAACAAGTGATTTTTTTAAATTCATGAAAACTCCTTTAGTATTATTACTTTATTCTTAGCAAATGATTAATTCATTTATTTTATTGTGATATACGATTAACACACTAAACCAAAATAGTAATAAAAAACAGCATGTATACATAAATATTACATCTTATTTACAAACGTTCGTATTAAAATATTCACAACAGTGCTCTAAAAAGTAAACGTTTATTACGATATATAGTCCCTACTTGTTGCTGTAACTATCAAAAATACCTTTTAATTATAATTACCTCGTTTATCTTAAACCATTCAAGTAATTCTAGTATTATATATTTCCAAACGGAGTCTTTAGGTGACAAAAGTAATTATTCTTATCTTGGACCTCAAAAAAATCCTTACTTACTGTTATAATCTACTTATGTCCCAAAAAAATGCCTTGAATTATTATGGTTACAGACAAAGAAGGTTACATTTATTTAATTGAATATTTAACTGAACATTTAAGTTTATTTGAGAATATGCTTCCTGTAGATCCTAATGCTGACACGGTTATGACAGTAATTGAAGAAGAACTAAGTGAACAAATAATTTCTGTTTGTAATCAAAACGAAGCACTAGCACCAAATCAACGCAACGCAATTATTAGTGAAGTTGATACAATTGTTTGTGATCTTGAAGAAGTGTTAGCCAGGGTCCTCAACAACCCAATATCTGAACAGCAAGCTATTTTTATTAAAGAATTCTCATCCTTAATTAAAAATCTATTTGATACCGAAATAAATTCTTTATTAGCAACTAATAATTAATTGTTTAAAAAATGTAAGAAGCATATTTGTTAACTTGGTGATTAACTAAATAACTGTCATTATAATAAATATTTTTACAGAATATTATTAGCTAATCACAAGGAAAAACCATGGTGGCTTCACCTTTGCGCTCGTTTACATTTATTATTTCATTATTATTAATATCTCACTCCACTTTAGCTACTCAATCTAACAATACTTCAACAAAAAATAGTCAAAAAGTCACCGTAGCACAAGCTCAATCATTATTATTTTATCCTGAGAATAAAGCTACAGCGCTAGTTCAAGCGATTAATCACGCAAAAGTACCTGCGCAAATTGCGGCACAAGTTATCAATATCAATGTTCAATTAGGTAGCATAGTTAAAAAAGGGCAAATACTGGTGACTTTGGACTGCCAAGATAAGAACATTTATTTAGCTAAGCAAGCATCACAATTAGCTATGAATAAAGCGCAGTTACGTTTGGCCAAACGTAATTTTGAACGTGCAGTACAGTTGAAAAAAAATCGCCACATAGGTGAAGCTGAACTAGATGAAAGTGAAGTGCAAGTTACTATTGCCCAAGAACAGGTTGCTCAGACAATTGAAGAGCAAAAAACAGCTAATTTAGCCGTACAGCGTTGTCAAGTATTATCCCCATTTGATGGGATTATTACTGCCCGTATGATCAGCGAAGGTGATTATGTCAATACAGGTGATGCATTAGTAAAGGTGCTTGAACAAGGTAACATAGAAATTGAAGCACAAATACCACTTGAACACATGAAACACTTACGCCAAGCTAGCACGTATTACTTTATTCATAACGAGAAAAAACACCCCATAACCATTAAACATATGGTTAATTTCGTAAATCAAAATAGTCATTCTCAAGTTGTCACTTTTACAATAAATGATAACAGTAATGGCGACATATTAGCAGGTATGAATGGCGTAGTTGGCTGGCAGAGTATACGCGGTTATTTACCAGCCCATTTACTCACTCAACGTCACGGACACTATGGTATTTTTGTTATTGAAAATAGAACAGAGTCAGCAGAACAGTTAGCTAAATTCATTACATTACCAAACGCACAAGAAGGTCGCCCCTTTGAGCTAGCTATTGCAAACACCCAACTAATTATTGTTGATGGCAGACATCGTGTCAGTAATGGTATGACAGTTAATTTCAATGTCACTAATAATCAAACTAGGTGAGAATAAAACATGCTTATTCGTTTAATTAAGAACCATGTTTTTACTAATTTAACTTTTGCATTAGTGCTATTAGTTGGCTTTGTTAGTTATCAAAATTTACCCCGTGAGCAAGACCCTACGGTTAACTTCAATTGGATCCAAATCACAACTATTTTACCTGGTGCATCTGCTGAAGATGTTGAGCAAAAGGTAACGCTGCCTATGGAAGAGGCAATTGAAAAACTACAAGATATGAAATTCGTCTCAAGTAACTCGCGCGAGAGTATTTCTAGTATTTTAATTCGCTTTCAAGATGTGGGTGATCGCATTTTTGATAAGCGTGTTTCAGACTTACGCCGTGAAATTCAAAATGTTGAAGATAAACTTCCCATTGAAGTTGAACGACCACTTATTTTTGAAGTCACTTCATCTAATGCCTTCCCAAGTGCCACTGTACTAGTACATAGCGCAGCCAATGATGAAAACCTTCGGGAAAAGGCACGCGCAATTGAACGTGATTTAGCTCGTATAAAAGGGGTTGACAGAGTACAACCAACAGCATTATATGAGCCAGAATTGCAAATTCGCTTTGACGTCGATAAATTACAAGCCCTTGGTATATCGCCCATTGATATAACAGATACAATTCGCTTATTTTTTCAAGACATTTCTGCTGGGTCTGCCAATATTGCTGCTGAACGCTGGTTAGTGCGAGTGGATGGCACAACTGTTGATCCTAATGTTGTTGCTCAACTCCCTATTATTAGTAATCATTTAACTCAGCGAGTACGTATTGGCGATATTGCTAATGTTGTTCGTGCCCGAGCAAAAGCAGATAAATTAGTAAGTTATCAAGGTCGACCAGCCGTCATGCTTGCTATAATGAAGCGAGAAAAATCTAACACTCTCGAGCTTGTTGAGCGCATCAATGATTATATTGCTGAGAAAAATAAAAATGCCGACAGTTTATCAGTTATTGTCACTTTAGCAGATGATCAAACACTCATTACTAAAAATGCCTTAGATATAATGCAAACAAATGCAGTTTTTGGTCTGTTATTCGTAATGATCATTAGTTGGATGTTTTTAGGCAGTAAAATATCGATACTGATTACTATTGGCATTCCATTCACGCTCGCTGGTACTTTTTTTGTACTTGATATTTTAGGGCAAACCTTAAACACCTCCGTATTTTTGGGTATTGTCATTGCACTTGGTATGTTGGTTGATGATGCAGTAGTCGTGGTAGAGTCCATTTATAACCGATTACGACATGGCGGTAGCAATGTATTTAAAGCAATTCATGATGGTCTTTTTGAAGTAATAGCCCCTGTAACTGCCTCGGTATTAACGACAATGGCGGCATTTTTACCGCTGATGTTGCTACCAGGCATTCTAGGCCAATTTATGATGGTTATCCCGATGGTTGTTACCCTTGCATTAGCAATAAGCTTAATTGAAGCATTTTGGATGCTGCCAGGGCACATTATGGCAAGCAAACTTAACTTTACTAAACCATCAAAGGTACAATATCTGCGCCATCAATTAACCCATTGGCTTCGTGTTAAATATTGTAAAGGATTACTAAAAGTATTACGTAAACCTGTGCGCGCTATTCTGATATTAGTATTGTTGTTTATTATGGCTATTGGCGCCTTAGTCGCAGGAATGATTAAAGTAGACTTTTTTGCATCAGACCAGTTACGTTTATTTTATGTCAATATTAGTATGCCCACCAGTACATCATTACAAGGTACTTTAAATAAAGCATTAACGATAGAAAACATAGTCAATAGGCATGTTGAAAAAAGTGAAGTTAGAACCATAGTGAGTTACGCTGGGCAGCAATTTACTGAAATGGAACCATTGTTTGGTGACCATTATGGCCAAATTCTCGTGAGTTTAAATCCAGCGAGTAATAAAGACCGTACTGTTGATGAAATTATTGACTCAATGCGAGCTGATGTAACTAGCGTTGCTGGCCCGATGAATATTTCATTCTTAACCCTTGCAGGCGGCCCTCCTACCAGTAAACCGATTAGTGTAAAAGTGCGTGGCAATGATTACAGTGAATTGAGATTAGCAACAGATGAGTTAACTAATTTTATGCGTGGTAATCCACACTTTATGGACATTAGTGACGATGATAGTGCTGGTCGCTACGGCTTAACATTGAAACTTAACAATGATGCTATTTACCGTACAGGTATAAGACCAGATACTGTGATGCGCACGATCAAGTCATTAGTTGACGGTGAAATAGCGAGTCAAATTCAGCATCAAGGTGACCAAGTTTCGGTGCGAGTACAATCAGCAAAGGCTCTAGAGCAAAGTTTTGACAATATTGAAGACGTACTTGCAATGCAGTTACCACTAGACAATGGTAATAAAGTTCCTTTAGGTGAATTAGTAAATATTACTACCGCACAGGTAAAAGGCAACTTACGACACTACAATTTTAAGCGCACAATAACCTTAGAATCAGATATCAACAAAGCTGAACTTAACACCGTTGAAGCCAATAAATTATTACAAGAATACTGGCCGACCATTATGGCAAAATATCCAAATGTTGATTTAGACTTTTCAGGTGAACTCGATGACATTCAAGAAAGCATGGACGCCATTGGTCTGCTGTTTTTATTTGGCTTAGCACTAATGTATTTAATTTTAGCAACCCAATTTAGTAGTTATTTTCAACCCTTAATGATTTTAGCAACAGTTCCAATGGCCTTTACAGGCGTTATTTTAGGTTTAATTGTTACCACTAATCCATTAAGTTTATTTACTATGTATGGCATAGTTGCATTAGCAGGAATCGCAGTAAATTCAGCTATTGTATTGATTTCAAAAGCGAACGGTAACATTGATGAGGGTATGTCCCTGCTTCATGCCACATTTTACGCGGCAAGAAGACGGATGCTACCTATTATAATTACTACTTTTACTACAGTGGCTGGTTTATTTTCGCTAGCAACAGGTTTAGGAGGAAGCTCACTTATTTGGGCTCCAGTGGCCACTTCTATTGTTTGGGGTTTGATGTTCTCGGCCGTGTTATCCATGTATATTGTACCCGCAATCTACTTACTGTCGATGAAAAAATCGCACAGCAAACGACAAGCAGTAAGTCATGCTTAAGTTATATATTACAAAACTCTCAGAGGGTGATTAACTGAACATGAATACCCAAACCATTTCTGTACACTTGAACTGGTTTGGGCTAATACAAATTAGATTAATGGCTATATACCCGTTCCACTTGAAGATGCTCGTTTCAGGAAGTTTGAGCGATTCATAATCAAGGCGCATTTTTTTATTAATGGTTGTTCCCTTAAAAAGAAATGTAACGCAGGGTATGATTTCCTCAGCCTTACCTAAAGGCGTTTCTAATTCCAGCTGAATCCTGCATCTTCAAGTGGAGCGGGTATATTATAAGTCACTCATCCAATCTAACTGCTTATTAGCGAGTGTTTTTCGTTCCATTAAATCACGAATAAGCGGCGTCAAAATTAATTCCATCGCTAGACCCATTTTGCCACCAGGAACAACTAAAGTACTTACGCGTGACATAAATGAACCATCGATCATGCGCAAGTAATATTGAAAATCGACATTTTTAACTTCACGAAAGCGAATCACAACAAAACTTTCATCTAATGAAGGAATTGCCTTGGCACTAAAAGGGTTTGACGTATCAACTGTTGGTACTCGTTGAAAATTAATATGAGTACGAGAAAACTGTGGCGTGATAAAAGAAATATAATCTTCCATACTTCGTACTATACTGGCAGTGACCGCTTCACGATTATGACCACGTTGTTTGGTATCGCGAACAATTTTTTGAATCCACTCTAAATTAACGATTGGAACCATACCAATAAGTAAATCTACATGCTTTGCAACATCATTATTTTCAGTGACAACACCGCCATGCAATCCCTCATAAAATAATAAGTCTGCGCCTTCACCTAACTCTTCCCAAGGCGTAAAAGTACCTGGCATTTGATTATAAGGGACGGCTTCATCAAAGGTATGCAAATAGCGTCTCATCATTCCCTTGCCCGTTTCTCCGTAAGTTTTAAATAACTTTTCTAAAGCATCAAAATCATTGGCAAGATCACCAAAATAACTAATATTGGTATGCGATTCTTTTGCTTTTCGTTTAGCTAAGTCCATTTCTTGACGTGAAAAACGGTGAAAACTGTCACCTTCAATATTTACTGAATTTATTCCTAACGTGCGAAACATATGCTCAAACGCGGAAGTCGTCGTTGAGGTACCTGCACCCGAGGATCCTGTAACTGCAATAATGGGATTTCGTGATGACATGTATATAAACTCATATAATAATACTAAATAAAGAAAATAATGTCTTAATTAGTATAAGTAAAAAGATAGCTATTTTATACGGGGAATTGCCGCTAACGTCAAGAAACAAAAAACCGAGCCAAGGCTCGGTTTTTATTTCTTTAAAGATTGAAACTTAAACTAGTGTTTAAGCTTCTGCTGATTCTTCAACTTCTTCAACAATTTCTTCAACTGCTGGGCGGTCTACTAATTCAACATAAGCCATAGGCGCTTTATCACCAGTACGGAAACCGCATTTTAAAACGCGAGTATATCCACCTGGACGTTCTTGGTAACGTTCACCAAGTTCATTAAATAAAATACCTACTACTTCTTTGTCTTGTGTACGAGCAAATGCTAAACGACGATTTGCAACACTGTCGGTTTTAGCCAATGTAATCAAAGGCTCTACAACGCGACGTAGTTCTTTAGCTTTAGCAACAGTCGTTTTGATAACGCCGTGCTTAACTAAAGAGCTTGCCATATTGCGGAACATCGCTTGGCGATGACTGCTATTACGGTTTAACTGGCGACCACTTTGACGATGACGCATGTGTTAATCCTTCTTAAAAAACTATTAAAAAAACGATGATCGAACTAGTCGTTGTCAACAATGCTTTCAGGTGGCCAGTTTTCTAGGCGCATGCCTAGTGACAAACCACGTGACGCTAACACGTCTTTAATTTCAGTTAATGACTTCTTACCTAAATTAGGCGTTTTAAGAAGCTCAACTTCAGCACGTTGTACTAAATCACCAATATATTGAATTGCTTCTGCTTTTAAACAGTTTGCACTGCGAACAGTTAGCTCTAGATCATCCACTGGACGAAGCAATATTGGGTCAAACAATGGTTTTTCTTCCACTTGCTCAACTTCTTTAATATCACGTAGTTCTACAAACGCATCTAACTGTTCAGCTAAAATGGTTGAAGCACGACGGATAGCTTCTTCAGGATCCAATGTACCATTGGTTTCCATATCTAAAACTAATTTGTCTAAATCTGTACGTTGTTCAACACGTGCAGAATCAACAGAATAAGCAATTCTTACTACAGGACTGAATGAGGCATCAACCAACAAACGACCAATAGCACGATCTTCTTCCTCGGCATCACGGCGCGCTGAAGCAGGTACATAACCACGACCCATTTCAATTTTAATGCGCATACTGATAGAACCTTCACCTGTTAGAGTGCAGATAACATGGTCTAGATTAGTAATAGTTACATCACCATCATGTTGAATATCAGCTGCCGTTACAGGGCCTTCACCAGACTTAGTTAAAGTCAGAACGGCTTCATTTTTGCCTTCTAAAATAACAGCAAGCCCTTTAAGGTTTAACAATATTTCGATGATGTCTTCTTGAACACCTTCTTTACTACTGTACTCATGTAATACACCATCAATTTCTACTTCAGTTACAGCACAACCTGGCATTGAAGATAAAAGAATACGGCGTAACGCATTACCTAAAGTGTGACCAAAACCACGTTCTAGTGGCTCTAAAGTTACTTTAGCGCGACGAGGGTTAATATTTTCAATACCAACCATGCGTGGTCTAAGGAATTCGGTTACAGAACCCTGCATATATGTCCTCTCTTAAAGTGTAACTTTACTACTTAGAGTAAAGTTCAACAATCAACTGTTCATTAATTTCAGCAGATAAGTCAGCTCTATCAGGAACACGTTTGAACGTACCTTCAAGTTTTTTATTATCAACTTCAACCCAAAGTGGTTTTTCACGTTGGTCGGCTAAATCTAAAGCGGCAATAATACGCGCTTGAGTTTTAGACTTCTCACGAACAGAAACCACATCTTCAGCTTTAACAGTGAAAGATGGAATATTTACTACACCGCCATTTACCACGATAGCCTTATGGCTAACTAATTGACGAGCTTCAGCACGAGTGCTTGCATAACCCATACGGTAAACTACGTTATCTAAACGCGTTTCTAAAAGTTGTAACAAGTTTTCACCTGTATTACCTTTTAAACGTGCTGCTTCTTTGTAGTAATTACTGAATTGTTTTTCAAGTACGCCATACATACGACGAACTTTTTGTTTTTCACGAAGTTGAACACCGTAATCAGACAAACGACCGCGACGGGCGCCGTGTTGACCTGGTATTGTTTCGATTTTACATTTAGTGTCAATTGCTCTAACACCGCTTTTAAGGAATAAATCTGTTCCTTCGCGGCGACTAAGCTTTAACTTAGGACCTAAATATCTAGCCATTTTCTTTCTCCAACTATCCTAAAAAACGATTAAACGCGACGTTTCTTAGGAGGACGACAACCATTATGAGGAATAGGTGTAACGTCAGTAATGTTGGTGATTTTAAAACCAGCAGCATTTAAGGCACGGATAGCAGATTCACGACCTGGACCTGGACCTTTAACGAACACTTCAATATTCTTCAAGCCAAACTCTTTTGCAGTAGCGCCTGCGCGGTCTGCAGCTACTTGCGCAGCAAAAGGGGTAGATTTACGTGAACCACGGAAACCTGAACCACCTGCAGTCGCCCAAGATAATGCATTACCTTGACGGTCTGTAAGAGTCACGATTGTGTTGTTGAAAGAAGCATGGATATGAGCCATGCCGTCAGCAACTTGTTTTTTTACGCGCTTACGCGTACGAACTGGTGTTTTAGCCATTGTCTAGTTCCTCTTACTTCTTAATAGGCTTACGAGGACCTTTACGGGTACGCGCATTTGTTTTAGTGCGTTGACCACGTAGAGGAAGACTGCGACGATGACGAATGCCACGGTAACAACCTAAATCCATAAGACGTTTAATGTTCATTGAAACTTCACGGCGCAAATCACCTTCTACGGTAAATTTGTCCACTTCAGCGCGAAGCAAATCAATTTTTGCTTCGTCTAATTCACTGATCTTCGTTGATTCTTCGATACCTGCTGCCGCACAAATAGCTTTTGCACGGGTAGCGCCGATACCGTAAATCGCAGTAATGGCGATTACTGCATGCTTACGATCAGGGATGTTAATGCCAGCGATACGGGCCACTAACACATCTCCTATTATTAATTTAAATTACTTTGGTTGGAAAGCCCGTTAGGATACCCAACCATTCTCGTTTTCGCAAATCGAAGCGGCATTATACAGAAAATTCTGTACAATGCCACTGCTAAAAGATTTTAGCTTTTATGTAGGGTCGAATTCATTCGACCAAGGCGAATAGATTCGCCTCTACAATTAACCTTGTCTTTGTTTGTGCTTAGGCTCACTGCAAAGAACGCGAATAACGCCTTTACGTTTAACCACTTTACAGTTACGACAAATCTTTTTTACGGATGCACGTACTTTCATATCATTATACTCCGTTAACTAAATCAGCCCGGCCTAACGACCGTAGCCTTTTAAGTTTGCTTTTTTAAGTACATTGTCATATTGATGAGACATCATATGTGTTTGTACTTGTGCCATAAAATCCATAATCACAACCACGATAATCAATAATGATGTACCGCCAAAATAGAACTGAACGTCCCATGCCATGATCATAAACTGTGGAACCAAACAGACAAAGGTAATATACATTGCACCCGCTAGGGTTAAACGTGTCATGACTTTATCTATATATTTGGATGTTTGTTCTCCCGGACGAATCCCTGGAATGAACGCACCTGACTTTTTCAAGTTATCTGCTGTTTCACGCGGATTGAAAACCAATGCAGTGTAAAAGAAACAGAAAAATATAATTGCTGCGGCCAACATCAATACATACAAAGGTTGCCCTGGCGACATCGCCTGAGACACGCCTTGTAAGAAATCAGCCATTGGGCCTTCACCTTGTCCGAACCAGCTCGCAAGCGTGCCAGGAAACAAAATAAGACTTGAGGCAAAGATAGGAGGGATAACACCCGCCATATTCACTTTTAATGGTAAATGCGTACTCTGAGCGGCAAAAACCTTACGGCCTTGCTGACGCTTAGCATAGTTAACAACAATACGTCGTTGACCACGTTCCACAAATACAACTAAAAAAGTTACTGCAAATACCACAGCGCCAATTAACAATAATACTAATAGATGCAATTCACCTTGACGCGCCATCTCAGCTGTTTGACCAACGGCCGATGGCATGCCAGCAACAATACCTGCAAATATAATGATTGAAATACCGTTACCGATACCACGTTCAGTAATCTGCTCACCTAACCACATTAAAAACATGGTACCGGTAACCAAACTAACTACTGCCGTGAAATAGAAACCAAAACCAGCATTTATAACCAGTCCTTGCATCATATCAGGTAAACTTCTTGCAATCGCTATTGATTGTACTGTTGCTAGAACTAATGTGCCGTAGCGTGTGTATTGACTGATTTTACGTCGTCCAGCTTCACCTTCTTTTTTAAGCTCTGCAAACTTTGGACTAACCACAGTTAACAGTTGCATAATAATTGAAGCTGAAATGTACGGCATAATACCTAATGCCAATACCGAGGCTCGCTCAAGCGCACCACCAGAGAACATGTTAAACATTTCTACAATGGTGCCCTTTTGCTGTTCAAAGAACTGAGCTAATACAGCGGCGTCAATACCAGGGATCGGTACAAAAGATCCTAAACGAAGCACAACTAAGGCTACGAATACGAACCATAATCTTTGTTTCAGCTCAGACAAACCGCCTGCGCCTTTGCTTCCCTTTTGAGAAGCTTCCAATCCTGGTTTAGCCATAATCTGTATTATTCCTCGATGTTACCACCGGCAGCTTCAATAGCTGCACGAGCACCTTTAGTTACGCCTAAACCGCGAACAGTGATCTTGCGAGTAATTTCGCCAGACAGCATAATTTTTGCTGTTTCAATGTTACGGCTGATTAGACCAGCATCTTTTAACGCGTGAATATCAACAACATCACCTTGAATAAGATTTAATTCATGTAAACGAACTTCAGCGCGAACTAAAGATTTACGTGATGTAAAACCAAACTTAGGTAAACGTTGTTTCAATGGCATTTGACCACCTTCGAAACCAGGACGTACACTACCGCCAGAACGAGACTTCTGACCTTTGTGTCCACGACCACCAGTTTTACCGATGCCAGAACCAATACCACGACCACAGCGTTTTTTAGCTTTGTGAGATCCCGGTGCAGGGGATAAAGTATTTAAATGCATTATTAATCCTCCACCTTAATCATGTAATAAACCTTGTTGATCATACCACGTACAGACGGAGTATCTTCTAACTCTACTGTATGATTAATACGACGCAGACCAAGGCCTTTTAATGTAGCTCTATGTTTCGGTAAACGACCAATAGAACTTTTTACTTGAGTTACTTTAACTGTTTTAGACATGCTCAATTACCCCAGTATTTCATCAACGCTTTTTCCGCGTTTAGCTGCCATGCTTTCTGGCGAATGCATATTCGTCAAAGCAGAAACAGTAGCGCGAACCACGTTAATTGGGTTAGTAGAACCGTATGCTTTTGACAATACGTTCTGAACGCCTGCAACTTCAAGTACTGCACGCATCGCGCCACCGGCGATGATACCTGTACCTTCAGAAGCTGGTTGCATGTAAACTTTAGAACCAGAATGACGGCCTTTAATGGCATGTTGAAGAGTAGTACCCTTCAAGTCAACGGTTACTATGTTACGGTGCGCTTTTTCCATTGCTTTTTGGATTGCAGCAGGCACTTCACGTGCTTTACCGTAACCAAAACCAACACGACCATTACCGTCACCAACTACTGTTAATGCGGTGAAACTGAAAATACGACCACCTTTAACCACTTTAGATACGCGGTTAACGGCGATTAGCTTTTCAGCCATATCACTTTGTTGTGAGTTTTCTTGATTATGATTAGCCATTATCAACCCCTAGAACTGAAGACCAGCTTCGCGAGCTGCTTCTGCTAATGCTTTAACGCGACCGTGGTAAAGGAAACCAGAGCGATCAAAAGCTACCTTAGAGATACCTTTTGCTACAGCACGTTCAGCGATTGCTTTACCTACTGCAGTTGCTGCTGCAACATTACCTGTTTTTTCAATTTGAGCACTAACTTCTTTGTCTAAAGTTGACGCAGATGCGATTACTTCAGAACCCGTAGGAGCGATTAATTGAGCGTAAATGTGACGAGGAGTACGGAATATAACTAAACGATTCGCACCCAACTCGCTAATTTTTGCACGAACGCGTTTAGCGCGGCGCAAACGAGATGTTTTCTTATCCATAGTATTACCCTACTTCTTCTTAGCTTCTTTACGACGAACATATTCATCAGCATAACGAACACCTTTACCTTTATAAGGCTCTGGTTTACGGTATGCACGAATGTTCGCGGCGGTTTGACCAACTAAATGTTTATCACAGCCTTTCAGCGTAATTTCAGTTTGGCTAGGAGTTTCAACAGTAATTCCTTCAGGAATTGCGTGGCTGATTGGGTGTGAAAAACCTAAAGATAAATCTAATGACTTACCCGCGGCTTTTGCACGGTAACCAACACCCTGTAAAACTAATTTCTTTTCAAAACCTTTACTTACACCTTCAACCATATTATTGATTAAAGCGCGTGCAGTACCGGCTTGAGCCCATGCTTTGCTATTATCGCATGCGATATTAGTAATGATTTGGTCGCCTTCATGAGAAACCGAAACAAAACTGTGGATCGTACGTGATAATTCACCTACTGGACCTTTAACTTTAATGTCTTGACCTGATAACGTTACCGTAACGTCAGCAGGAACAACGACTGGTGCTTTTGCAACACGAGACATAATTCTCTCCTTACTCTACGAAACCTAAGATCTCACCACCAATACCCGCAGAGCGAGCGGCGCGATCCGTCATCAAACCTTTAGAAGTTGAAACAATCGCAATACCCATACCTGCAAGAACTTTAGGAAGTTCATCACAGCTTTTGTATACACGAAGACCAGGACGTGAAACACGTTTGATCACTTCAATTACTTCTTTACCTTCAAAATATTTCAACGTTACAGCTAGCTCAGGTTTTACATCACCTGATACTGAATAATCTGAAATATAACCTTCTTCTTTAAGCAAGTTAGCAATTGCAACTTTAACTTTTGAAGATGGCATTTTTACTGCAGCTTTTGCTGCAGATTGACCGTTGCGGATGCGTGTAAACATGTCCGCGATAGGATCAGTCATCATAACCATTTACTCCCGTGAATTACCAACTAGCTTTCTTAAGACCTGGAACTTCACCACGCATAGTTGCTTCACGCAACTTAATACGGCTTAAGCCGAATTTACGTAAGTAACCATGTGGACGACCAGTAACATTACAACGGTTACGTTGACGGCTACTTGATGAATCACGTGGTAAACTTTGAAGTTTCAATACCGCATCCCAACGATCTTCTTCAGAAGAATCGACACTTGAGATGATTTCTTTTAACGCACGACGCTTTTCAGCGTACTGAGCTACTAGTTTTGTACGTTTAGCTTCACGAGCTTTCATTGACGATTTAGCCATAACTCTACACCTTCTTCTTGAACGGGAAATTGAAGGCAGACAATAGTGCATGTCCTTCCTCATTATCTTTCGCGCTAGTAGTAATAGTGATATCTAATCCGCGAATTTTATCGATTTTATCATAATCGATTTCAGGGAAGATGATTTGCTCACGAACGCCCATGCTGTAGTTTCCACGACCATCAAATGACTTAGGGTTTAAGCCACGGAAGTCACGAATACGAGGAATTGAAATAGAGATTAAACGCTCTAAAAATTCCCACATACGCTCGCCGCGTAGAGTTACTTTTGTACCAATAGGATAGCCTTCACGAATTTTGAAGCCCGCAACTGATTTGCGTGCTACTGTCGTGACCGGCTTTTGACCTGAGATTGCAGTAAGATCATTCGTGGCGTGTTCTAATACCTTTTTATCGGCAATAGCTTCACCAACACCCATATTCAGGGTGATCTTTTCAATCCGAGGGACTTGCATGACACTTTTATAACCGAATTGCTTTTGCAAATCGCTTACAACTGTATCTTTGTAAAAATCATGCAGTTTCGCCATCGTTTACTCCAATTAAATTAATTCGTTATTAGATTTAAAGAAACGTACTTTTTTACCGTCTTCAAATCTAAAACCAACGCGATCAGCCTTACCCGTTTTAGGATTAAGGATTGCTACGTTAGATACTTGTAAAGGTGCTTCTTTCTCAACTATTCCACCAGGCTGCTGTAACTGAGGTACAGGCTTAGTATGTTTTTTGATTAAGTTAACGCCTTCTACGAATACTTTACCGCTTTCAACAAGAACTTTGGTCACTTTACCTGTTTTGCCCTTGTCTTTACCAGCAAGTATAACTACTTCATCATCACGACGAATCTTAGATGCCATTATCGTGACTCCTTATAGTACTTCTGGTGCTAATGATACGATTTTCATAAATTTTTCATTACGAAGTTCACGTGTCACAGGCCCAAAAATACGAGTACCAATTGGTTGTAAGTTAGCATTTAACATTACAGCCGCGTTTTCATCAAAACGGATAGCAGAACCATCTGAACGACGAACACCTTTCTTAGTGCGCACCACTACCGCAGTGTGAACATCACCTTTTTTTACTTTACCGCGAGGACTTGCTTCCTTTACGGCAACTTTGATGATATCACCAATGCGTGCATAGCGACGGTGCGAGCCACCAAGAACCTTTATACATTGAACACGCTTAGCGCCACTGTTATCAGCAACATTCAGCTGTGATTGCATTTGGATCATTGATTTTTGCTCCGCTGTTATCTTTTAACTATTTATTCCTTATCAACAGGAAAATAAATATAAATCATTAAGATAAATTAAAATTCAAGGCCAGAAATTTGACCCGTCACTGCCTTAAAAAGACTTCCCACCTACATTAAACTTCTACAAAAAGTGAACCACTCAAAGTTAATGGGCGCGAGATTATAACACCACTAAAAATAAAGTGATAGTTTAATTAACTAAAAAACGAACAATATCGATATTAACTAACAGTTAAGTTGCTTGAATCAAGGTTATATTTATACTTGAGACCGAATAATGATTGACTAACACACCCTAAACTTGCTAAAAAAGCTTGCTCAATAAAAAAGACTGGTATCAATAAGTTGAATATAGCGTATTTCCATATCGCTAAGATATTGATATAAAAGACTAATGTTTTTATTTTTTATTTTATTAGGTGAAAACATTGATTTTCATTAAGTGTGATACAATATAGTCCTGATATTTTAGGTCTATATCTATATTAAGTAATATTAAGTAAGTTATATAGTTGATATTGGCAATTACAACCAAGGCAAAATTGTTAACTGGTGTCATTACCAAACAACCTTGATATTTGTAGTATTAGGAGATTCAGCATGCCAACAAGTAAACATAGAACATTAGGTATTTTAGCATTAGCAGGCGTAGAGCCATATCAAGAAAAAGCTGGTGAAGAATACATGGGTGAACCCCAACAAGAACACTTTAAGAAAATTCTAGATGCATGGCGTATACAGCTTCGTCAAGAGGTTGACCGCACAGTAACCCATATGCAAGATGAAGCCGCTAATTTTCCTGATCCTGTTGATAGAGCTGCTCAAGAGGAAGAATTCAGTCTTGAATTACGTACCCGTGATAGAGAACGTAAATTAATCAAGAAAATAGAAAAAACGTTGCAGTTAATTGAAGATGATGAATTTGGCTTCTGTGATTCTTGTGGCATCGAAATTGGTATTCGCCGTTTAGAAGCAAGACCAACCGCTGACCTTTGTATTGAATGCAAAACATTAGCAGAAATAAAAGAACGTCAAATGGCGGGCTAAATCGCTCTTTGTGTAAATTGTGCAAACGCCACAACAAGACATTCTATATTCCGAACGACCAGCCTTATCATCGCAAGATAGTTATCGTGGTCGTTTCGCTCCTTCGCCTTCAGGTTTACTTCACTTTGGTTCATTAATTACCGCATTGGCTAGTTTTTTAGATGCTAAATCGACAATTGACGCCCAAGGTAAAGAAGGTAAATGGTTAGTGCGTATTGAGGATATAGATCCTCCTCGTGAACAAGCAGGCGCTAGTGCTGCAATTTTAAAAACCCTTGATGCATTTGGCCTGCATTGGGACGAACCAGTTCTTTATCAAAGCCAACAGTCTGATTACTACCATTATATACTTAATGAATTAAAGCAAAAAAAACTCAGTTATTATTGTCAATGCACACGCGCAGAAATCAAAGCACTCGGTGGTATTTATCAAGGTCACTGTCGCACATTAGCTAACCCAGAAAAAAATAGCGCGACTAGGCTCGTTAACCAGTTTGGTTTATATCAATTTGATGATGTTTTTCAAGGGCATGTCAATTGTGATAAAGCTTTAGCTGAAGAAGATTTTATTATTCACCGAAAAGATGGGCTGTTTGCCTATCAATTAGCTGTTGTTCATGATGATATTTACCAAAATATAACCCATATAATTCGTGGCTGTGACTTGCTCGAACCAACAGCCAGGCAATTAACATTATTTAAAACACTTAATCAAAAACCTCCTGTATACGGACATATACCTTTGGCTACGACTGAGCTAGGTTATAAACTCAGCAAACAAAATAATGCGCCTTGCGTAGATAACACTAACCCACAAGCCACATTATTTGCTGCGTTGGTCTTTTTAGGCCAAGCGCCTGCTGCTAATTTATTACATGAACCCGTTGACACTATTATTAATTGGGCTATTAAGCATTGGAATAGAGAAAAAGTACCTAAACAAAAAGAAATAAATATCTCACATGCACTTTAGGTAATATAAATCACCTAAAGTGCATCACTAAAGAACCGACCTATAGAGATTAACTATGAATTTAAATATTGCTGAATTTTCTCCAAATCAACGTTATCATTTAATGACGCAAACTATCATCCCCCGCCCTATTGCTTGGGCTTTAACCGATTCAGGTAACAGCTCATTTAATCTAGCTCCTTTTTCGTATTTTACCGCCGTATCGAGTGCACCACCTATATTAATGTTATCGGTAGGAAAGAAACCAAATGGGGATAGCAAAGATACACTAGTAAATATTATTAACAATAAACAAGTCGTGATCCATATTGCTTCAGCACAGCACGCTGCATTAGTCACCCAAACTTCTCAAACATTAGCCCATGGCGAATCAGAACTGACTGAAGCAAAGATAGCCACCACCGAGTTCGTAGGCTTTTCGCTTCCAAGAATAGCACAATGCGATATAGCTTATGGTTGTGAACTTTATGAAATTAAGGAGCTCGGCGATGTACCCCAAAGTTTAATTTTTGTTGAAGTTAAACAAGTGTATATCAATGATAAAGTGGCAGACATTGACAACAAACAAAGAATAAAAGTGCACGCTGATAAGATTTCTCCCTTATCTCGTCTTGGGGGTGGAGAATATGCCACCATCGATAAACCCTTTGAAATTTTGCGTCCTAAGTAACTCACTAGTGGCGAGAATAAGATTAATTTAATGAGGTAAAAGGATCTATTATGTCTAAAACAATTGTAATTACAGGAGCAAACCGTGGTATAGGGTTTGCTATGGCTAAAATTTGTAAAGTTCGAGGAGATATTGTCTATGCTTTATGTCGAAAAAGTTCACCGCAGCTTAATGAATTAGACGTACAGGTAATTGAAAATATTGATATTGCAAGCGAAGCAGGAATTTCTCAGGCAAAGTTAGCATTGGCTAATGTTGACATTGATATACTGATTAATAATGCTGGTATTTTAAGAGATGAAAGCTTATCAGAATTTAATCAAACAACCATTAAGGAACAGTTTTCAGTTAATGCCCTCGCACCACTTTCATTAACGCAAGCGCTTTTATCTCACTTGCATACGGGGAGTAAAGTTGCTTTTATCACCTCAAGAATGGGGTCTATCACTGACAATACTTCTGGTGGACGCTATGGCTACAGAATGTCGAAAGCAGCACTTAATATTGGCGCAATGTCATTAGCAAAAGACTTAGCCGCCGATCAAATTGCCATTGGTATCTATCATCCAGGGTATGTACAAACTGATATGGTCAACACTGCTGGCAGCATAAGTAACGGCGACATTAGTGCTGAAGAGGCAGCGCAAAAATTAATCTCGTTAGTAGATGACCTGACCATGCAAGAAACGGGTGTGTTTAAACATTCAAACGGCGAAGTTTTACCTTGGTAAATTTTTTTCATTAAAATTACCTCCCTACAAGGCAGCAAGCTGTAAAAACTCGCTGCTTTTTCATTCTCTTTTTTACTTGTTTGTTATATCATTACACCTAAATTACCCAAATAATTTTTATAATACTTCCTACTATCAAAAAAAGGTCAGCGATTATCAAACGCGTCATTAATTTATGCAAAAGAGTTTTTACTAAAAATACCAGTAAAAAAGCAATCAATAACAACCATGTCACTACACTTAAAGAGCCAATAGTACTCACGCGTGATCAGCATCCAGTATCTCGCCAGTTAATCAGCCCAAACGCACTTAAAGTATTATATCGCCTTAATAAAGGTGGCTTTGATGCTTATCTCGTGGGCGGTGGTGTACGCGATATTTTACTTGGCCAAAAGCCCAAAGATTTTGACATTGCAACGAATGCAACTCCCGATGAGATTAAGGCTTTATTTAGAAATTGCCGTTTAATTGGCCGACGTTTTCGTCTTGCACACATTGTTTTTGGCCGTGAAATTATTGAAGTTGCCACATTTCGTGGTCACCATGATAGTGCCAGCGAAAAAGAAAAGAGTTGTACAAAAACATCTAAGCAAAGCGAAGATGGGATGCTATTGCGTGACAATATTTACGGAACTATTGATGAAGATGCAGAACGACGCGACTTTACGATTAATGCCCTTTATTATTCATCCAAAGATTTTAAAATTTTTGACTTCGCCAACGGTGTTCAAGACGTAAAAGATAAAGTCATTCGTCTCATTGGCGATCCTGAAACCCGTTACAGAGAAGATCCCGTGCGTATGTTACGCGCTATTCGGTTTGCAACAAAACTAGACATGGAAATAGCCGTTGAAACACGTAAACCTATCAACGAATTATCGCCTCTAATGGCTAACATTCCTGCGGCACGCATGTTTGAAGAGTTTATGAAGATGTTCATATCAGGCAAGGCCGTTGCAAACTATCATCAGTTACGTGAATACAACCTATTTAGTTATTTTTTCCCCGCAGTAGCTCAAAATTTACCTAAATTAAATGCAACAAAGAAAAATGAGCCAAATGGTGACGAATTACTAGAGCGCTTTATTATTCAAGCCATGACCAATACTGATAAACGCATCAATAATAAACAACGCGTTACACCAGCATTTTTATTTGCGGCTATGCTTTGGTATCCATTACAACACTATATTAAACAAATAAACCTTCATAACCAAATGTCACCTCAAGACGCGTTTTTCGCTGCTTTAAGTGAAATAATGCCAGAGCAACAACGTAGCATTTCTATTCCTAAACGTTTTCAAAGTGTTATGAAGGATATCTGGATTTTACAAGAAAAGTTAGTTCGACGTGAAGGGAAAAAGGCATTTAAAACATTTGAGCATCCAAAATTTAGAGCAGGTTATGACTTTTTACTATTACGTACCCAAATAGAAACAGAAAACACTCAGTTAGCAGAATTAGCTAAATGGTGGACTGATTTTCAAGATATATCTCATGATGCCCAACAGCAAATGGTGAAGGGTGTTAAAAGTGTTCCCGGCTCTAAACGTCGCACACCAAGAAAACGCCGCAAAACAACAATTAAGCCTACCGTTGAATCCTAGCTCACATGATTTCTTCTCCCATAACTGCCTATATTGGCTTAGGTAGCAATTTATCTAAGCCTATTGAGCAAATAGAAAAAGCGATTGAAAAAGTAGGCATAATACCCCAAAGCCGACTACTGTCAGTGTCATCTTTTTATCTTAGTAAACCGATGGGGCCTCAAGATCAGAATGATTATATCAATGCAGTTTTAGCACTAGAAACCACACTCAGTGCCATTGAATTATTAAACGCTCTGCAATCTATTGAAAATAATGCAGGAAGAGTACGCAAAGAAAACAGATGGGGTGCCCGTATTTTGGATCTTGATATTATTCTGTTTGGCAATGAAATTATCAATACTGACCGTTTAACCATACCTCATTATGGCATGAGTGAGCGCGAGTTTGTGCTACTACCTCTGGCAGAAATTGCGCCAGAATTAATACTTCCTAATGGTGAAAGTATAACGGAATTAAGCCAAAATATAGCCATAAATTCAATGGTAAAGCTAAGCTAAAGCAATCTAAACCAAGCTGTATATTGCAGTAAAAAACTATTTGTGCGAAAGTAGTGCAACTGAGTAATTACTCAAGTAATACCCTCAATAAATTTACTCAACAAGAGAATTGAGAACTGTATGTCTAAAATAACCACATCTACTTTGTTAAAAATGAAACAACAAGGTGAAAAAATTTCAACAATCACGGCTTATGATGCAAGTTTTGCTAAGCTATTCGATCAAGCAGGCATTCACGCTATTTTAATTGGCGATTCATTAGGGATGGTTCTGCAAGGCCAAGATGATACCCTACCTGTAACGATTAATGACATGGTTTATCACACTCAGTGTGTACGCCGAGGTGTTGAAAACACGTTAATTATTGGTGATATGTCTTTTATGACATATGCCACGAAAGAGCAAGCCTTAATAAATGCCACAAAATTGATGCAAGCTGGTGCAAGCATGATAAAAATGGAAGGTGGCGCTTGGTTAGCTGATACCATTAAATCACTCGTTGAACGCGGTATTCCTGTTTGTGCACATTTAGGCTTAACGCCACAATCAGTTAATGTTTTTGGTGGTTTTAAAGTACAAGGTCGCGATGATATTCAAGCGCAAAAAATGATAAATGACGCCCAAATACTAGAAGCTGCGGGAGCGCAATTACTCGTGTTGGAGTGTATTCCTGCTCCGCTAGGTAAAGCAATATCTGAAGCAGTTAGCATTCCTACTATTGGTATTGGTGCAGGCAAAGATACTGACGGACAAATCTTAGTAATGCACGATGCTCTAGGTATTTCGTGTAGCTATATGCCAAAATTCTCTCGTAACTTTATTAAAGAAACAGGTGATATTAAAAAAGCGATTGAGCTTTATATCAGTGAAGTTTCTAATGGAAACTTCCCTAGCGAAGAACATATATTTAAATAGTTTTGCGTCTATAATTGCCGTTTAAATATCAAAGATAAACAATCGTAAATGAAGGGGGTCATCCCCCACTCTTTATATTCATTTGCGATTAAAGAGATAAATATGAACACAGTTGAAAATATAAAAGATTTACGTGATCAAGTTAAAGCTTGGAAAATGCAAGGTTTAACCATTGCTTTTGTACCTACCATGGGTAATTTGCATGATGGACATTTAGCGTTAGTCAAAGCGGCACATCGTCATGCTGATAAAGTTATTGTGAGTATTTTTGTTAATCCTATGCAATTTGGATTAAGTGAGGATATTGATAATTATCCTCGCACCTTAGCACAAGATAAAGCTAGCCTAATGCAAGTAGACACAGATCTTCTCTTTACACCAACCTCCGCGGTTATCTACCCGAAGGGCTTTGGTGACAATAGTTATGTAGAAGTGCCTAATATTTCAAGTTTGTATTGTGGTGCTACTCGGCCGGGGCATTTTCGTGGGGTAGCAACCGTTGTTTGTAAACTATTCAATTTAGTACAACCAGATGTCGCTTGTTTTGGCTCAAAAGATTACCAACAATTACAAGTTATTCAAACCATGGTTGACGATTTGTCTATGCCTGTTGAAATTATTCCAGTAGAAATAATTCGAGAAAAATCAGGTTTAGCAATGAGTTCACGCAATGGCTACCTAACACCTGAAGAGTTAGCCATTGCCCCTACATTATATAAAACGTTGCAGTGGTTAAGTGAACAATTACGTACTAGTCATGAAGCAAGAGACTATGCGGCCCTTGTGATGCAAGCGAGTGAAAAACTCGACAATGCGGGCTTAAAAACTGATTACATTAATTTATGCCATGCAAAAACATTAGCGCCAGCAATGCCAAACGATAAGGATATCGTTATTTTAGCTGCAGCCTATTTAGGTAAAGCAAGATTAATTGATAATTTGCCCGTTAGTCTATAAATACCTTAAGCATTTACATATAGATGTAAGTGCTTAAGCATGAACCATCTAAGGTGTTATTGTATAACCCTTTTGCCATACTACAATACCGAAACCACTTATCAATTTCAGCTGCTTACATACTGCTATAAAGTATTTAACCTCATATTTGATCTCCGCCGGCATTGCAAGGTTTAACTGATTTTAGCCATATTCAATAATTCTGGTAAAAAAGTTTCACTTTCTTGGGCTAACAAACATTGCTCGGCAAGAATATCATGTAAATTTCTTTTGCTTGTTAATGGGTTCGCTAGCACCACTCTAAATACAATCATTTTTTCGCCACCATAGCGTGCTACTTTAATGCGCGTACGTGAAACAAATGAACGACCAACTTCACGTTGACGCTTTTGTATGAATTTAGTTAATTTACCCAGAATTAAATTAAGCTCAGTTTGCTGCTCGTCATCACCGTTTAATTGACACTCAGCAAGTAGCGCTTGAACAGCTTTGGGTACAAACCTATATGTTAATAAGCATAATTCAGGTTTTGTGATCAACTCAAACTCTTCATGCTGCTTAATGATATCAGCAAAATACTCTGCTTTTTCAATCGATTGATTAATCAACATTTCATAACCTGGACGGCTAATAATATGTAAGCTAGCATACACAAGCATTGCCATTCCGGGGCGAGATCCCTCCAAGGTATGACTACCTAAATCTTTGGATCCTTTACGTAAAATATACTCTGCATGGTGTTCAATGTCTGCAACAGAAGATGGATCTTTAAATAGCACTACACCTGCCCCCATAGGCACATACATTTGTTTGTGTGCATCAATAGTCACAGAATCAGCGCGTTCAATTCCAGCAAGTATGCCTCTGTGTTTATTAGAGAATAAAGTGGCTCCTCCCCACGCAGCATCCACATGAAAATGCGTTTGATATTGTGCTGCAATATCAGCCATCTCATCTAACGGATCAACGTTACCCGTTTCGGTTGTACCTGCAATACCGACAATTGATAAAATTCTAATATTATTATCTTGCAACTGCTGGCACTTTTTAGCCAGTAATTGACAATCTACTTTATTATTTTCATCTGTTTCAATTGCAATAACACTGTCTTGCCCAATACCAAGAATATCTGCCGACTTCTTCAATGAGTAATGCCCACGTTCTGATACAAGTATAACCAAACCTTGATAACCATAATGATTTAAAGCGGCAAACAAACCTGCGCGGCTAATACCTTTAAAACTTCCTTGAGCTTTCAATAACTTATTACGGGCAACCCACAAAGCAGTGATATTAGCCACAGTACCACCAGAGCAAAATGCGCCTAAAGAGTGTTGAGCGCTATGCATCCATATTTGATAAAAGTTATCATTTTCTTGATACACTAAATTATGCATCATACCCAGCACTTGACGCTCTAACGGAGTAAATGCTTTTGACGTTTCTACTTTTACTAAGTTCTGATTCAGGCCAACCATTAACTTAGATAAAGGTAAGATAAAAGCAGGTAAAGCCGATGTCATATGTCCGATAAAACTTGGGCTAGCAGTATGAACTGATTGTGAGACTAATTTGTCTAACAAATGGTGCATGTGATCAGAAACAAATTCAGGTTGTTCGGGTATACGTGGGCAAATAAAGTCTTGTTCAATATCAGTTAGTGCATTTTTACTGGCAACAATATGATTATTTAGAAATCCCACCAAGTTATGTGACATTTCTTTTTCAATTAACCCTAAGGTTGAATCAGGCGCTTCGGCAACAGTAAAAATTCGATGCAAAGATTCATTTGTTGCTTGTGCTGTACGTTTGCTCTGCGTCATAGCTAGTATTAACAACCACTAAGTAATAACCAATATGAGTGGCACTTTAATAAAAAAAACAACAAATGTCTTCTACTTTAAGCGTAAAGGGTGTTGATTATGCACGGCTAGTGCATTTTAATCCCTTACTCCAACAGAATTGAGCGATAACTTTCTTGAATTTTGTTTAAATAATGTCATATCAATCTTTAAACCTAACCACTGATAAGCCTTGGCTAACCAGCTTTAATCAAGAGGAAATTACTGACACGTCCTTGTTTCAATTCGACCAGATCCTGAGCTGATGTCGATATATTTATCATAATCAGTATTGTCGTTTTGCAATGATTAGTTCATAATTCTTCCTGTTTCAGGAATAATATATGTTAATCTTTTCAACAGATAACACCGACAATTAACACTATTTATAATTAACCAACGGAAGGTTCGTAAGAAAATGACCATGATTAAAATATTCAATATACTATTAGTTATTATATTCTTATATGGATGTGGAGGGGCCGACGAAAAGGCTGTATCTACAGTCCCTATTACTCCCAACACTAAACCAATAGCAAATGCTGGTGATGATCAAAGCGCTGAAACAAACGTAGTTATCATACTGGATGGTGAAAAAAGTAATGATAATGATGGAGATGCTTTAACTTATCAATGGTCGTTAGTAACAGTACCTGAAGGTAGTAGCGTTGAGCTAACGGCATTCACCACAGAATCTTCATCATTCACACCTGATAGTGCAGGGCTATACGAAGCACAACTCATCGTCAACGATGGGAAATTATCCAGCGAACCATCAATAGTTAGTATCATTGTGACTCAAAACAACGAGGCACCTACCGCCATTGCTGGTAATAACATAGAAACCTATGTATTTATGGAAGTATTCTTGGACGGTGGGGCAAGTTTTGATCCAGAAAACTCAGAACTCAGCTATAGCTGGTCAATCATTATATCTCCAGAAAATAGCAATAGTCATCTAACTAATGCTGATACTAAAAAACCCCATTTTTGGTCTACTCTTGATGGTGACTATATTTTACAACTTATAGTAACCGATGATGAGGGTGCTTCAAGCCAAAGTGATATTATCATAACCGTTAACAAGCTCGGGCAAAAAGATGTCGCATTATTAACACAAGAATTAAGTGACAATAAAGCTAAGTGGGGCTCACAGAATATTGAGCATTATCAAATTGATCAATATGTTTCTTGTTATTGCTCTCCTACTCTAAATTTACCAGTGGTCATGCAGGTTCAAAAGGAAGATAAAAGCTTGCTCTATTATACTACTAACGTTGATTGGTATGGGGTAACAGTAATCGATCATGAAATGATAGTTCCAAATGATGATAAGGACTTATTCAAAACAGTGAATGATATGTTTGATTATATCGAAACCACCATTTCGGATGCAGATGAAATAACCGTGAGTTACCATCCTGAATTAGGGTATCCGCAGACGGTTAGGGTTAACTGGGATCTTTCCAGTGTAGATGACGAAATTAGTTTCAGTATAACAAATTTCATTAATTTGAGTGATATAAACTGTGATGACATTGAAAAAAACTACCCCAATATAAAGCTCAGTATTGTTGATGAATATACTGCTGACCCCATAAGTTGTGATGTTATTGTTGACTTGAAAAATGCCAATGGTGAACTAAAACAAGTTGTAAATGATGGGCATTTACCTATAGATGACTTTGGTGTTGGTGTGGCAGGACCAATGCGTTGTATCAACAACTTACCTTTCCTTGTCGAAACTGAAACAGGGATGACTTCACTGAAAATATCAAAAGCTGGTTATATAACAAAAACAGCTGAGCTTAATATTCCCGCAGGAGAAAGTTGCGGGTTAATACCCACAGATATTGAAGTAAAACTGGAGCCAGTAAATTAGCACATTGTTGTCGTTTTTTTATTAAATTATTGCTAGCTTCAAAGTACAATAGCAGTAACGAAAATCACAATATAAAGTATGGTTTAGAGTTCCAATGCCAAAGCGCCATACTTTTTCAACAAATTAAGCTTCAAGCATCCAAAGACTTCAATATTCACCCCTTTTTTATGTTGGAAGTATATAATGATCTTATTCTGGCTGATAATAACTATCACCAAAATTAATTAACCAGTGAACTCGCGTATATTAATCCGGCCTGTGTACAGGTCATCAAAGAGATTATTAATACCAATATTTTATTTTTCACTGTTTTCATGATTATTTCCTTTTAACATAACGATTATGCTAAAGAGTAATCAACAGTTGTGCCAAAAAACAACCGATTGATTTAAAAGAAATTATTAAAATCAGGTTGTCGACAGAAAAATTTAAATGGTGAATATAACCACAAAGTAGTGTTTTTTGAAATTCTAGCGATTCAATATTAACTGCCAACACATTTGACCGCTAGCTTGATATTTGGCTTCAAAAGGCGTTAATGGCTGCTGAGCTTGTACATCGTCATTCGCAATAACTTCATTAAGTTCTCCTTGCAAACCGACCTGTTTAGCGGCTTGCTGAAACTCTAATAAATATAATTGCCAATTACTGCGTAAAATCAGTTGTTCACCTAATGTAATTAACGTAGGAAACACCGCACTACCATGCCAACGACGCTGCAAGTGTTTTGATTTTGGCCAAGGATTAGGATATAAAATATAATGCTTTATAATGGGCCAATTAGCAGCTTTTACTAAACGATAAAAATCATTTAAATCGGCACGAACTAAGTGAAAATTATTCGCTTGGTAGCCATTTTTTAAATCAAAGCCTTCAACATTACGTTCAATACGACTTGCTGATTTATCTACCCCGATAACCAGTGCATCAGGATTTAATTTTGCCAGTAAACGTGTACTCTGACCAACACCACAACAAGAGTCAAGAATGATATTACCGTTAGGATTATTGGTAATAAATGCTTGAACAAGTTTGTTTACCTCATCAAAGGCTTTTTGTGTATGCGCTTGATAAGGCTTTTGAAAAGGATGTGCTAAATGCTTCTGTACTACTTCATCAAGCTTTTCATGTATACCAGTTTGGTTAGTAATAATAACCTTAGAGTCACCGACAGGCTTATTCATGTTTATATTTGCTTTAGGCTTTGTATTCATATCAATTAACTATTCTGACACCTTGTATTAACTTCTGAGGCCTATTCCTTTGCTGATCAAAACCATCGCAAGCGTAAATAAAGTAATAATAAAAAAACCTATAACAGCGAAAGCTGTCATTATATTAACGTCTGAAATACCTAAAAATCCATAACGAAAAGCATTTACCATATACACAATTGGATTAATCTGAGAAACCCCTTGCCAGAATTCAGGCAATAAAGTGATAGAGTAAAAAACACCACCAAGGTAGGTTAAAGGCGTTAGTATGAAAGTGGGAATAATGGAAATATCATCAAATGAGCGAGCAAAAATGGCATTAATTAATCCACCTAAAGCAAAAGTTGCTGAGGTTAACGAAACCGTTGTAATAATTACCCACACATTATGTATTTGAATATCAACAAAAAATAACGATACTAGGGTAACAATTAAGCCAACTAACATGCCACGCGCCATGCCGCCGCCAACATAGCCAGCAACAATTACCCAATTAGGCACAGGTGCTACCAGCATTTCTTCAACATTACGTTGCCATTTAGCACTAAAAAAGGAAGAAGCTACATTAGAATATGAGTTAGTGATAACACTCATCATAATTAGTCCTGGTACAATAAATGACATATAGTCAAAGCCCCCCATTTTGCCAATACGAGAGCCTATTAACGAACCAAATATGACAAAATATAAACTAATAGTAATTGCGGGTGGTACTAAAGTTTGCACCCAAATACGCATAAACCTATGAATTTCTTTATTTAAAATACTTTTTAAGGCGATTGAGTTATTCATATTATTTAGCCTTCTTTCTAGAAACGTTATGCTCTATTAAATTAACAAAAAGCGCTTCTAGACGGTTACTTTTATTACGCATGCTTAATACCTCAACATGCTGTGCAGACAGTTGCTCAAAAACGGTATTTAAATTTTGTGGCTTCTGTAAATCAATTTCTAAAGTATGGTCATCAATCATCCTAGAGCTAATACTATCTAAACTAATGTCATTATGGTGTGATGATAAATCTAAAACAAAGGTTTCACCATCTAGCTGCGCTAACAGCCGTTTCATGCTAGTATTCTCAACAATTTCTCCACCGTCTATAATCGCAATATTACGACATAAACTTTCGGCTTCTTCTAAGTAATGTGTTGTCAGTATAATTGTAATACCTTGTGCATTGAGTGTTTGTAAAAAATCCCACATGCCACGACGAATTTCAATATCTACTCCCGCAGTTGGCTCATCCAAAATCAACATTTTAGGTTCATGCATTAATGCACGGGCAATCATCAGTCTTCGTTTCATCCCCCCAGATAATTCTCGAGCCGCAGAATTTCGTTTATCCCATAATGATAATTGCTTTAAATATTTTTCTGCTCGCAATAAGGCTGTTTTTCTGTCAACACCGTAATAACCTGCTTGATTAACTAAAATATTCATTAACGGTTCAAACTGATTAAAATTAAATTCTTGTGGTACTAAACCAATAAATGATTTTGCTTTTTCTAAATCAGTGTCAATATCATATCCAAATACTTTTACTTGGCCTGCTGATTTATTAACTAACGAAGTTATCACGCCTATTGTAGTAGATTTACCTGCACCATTAGGACCAAGTAACGCAAAAAAGTCACCTTGTTTTACAGTTAAATCAATACCTTTTAACGCTTGAAAGCCGCCTTTGTAAGTTTTTTCTAGCGTATTTATTTCTAACGCATAGTTCTCTGAAGCATGAGTTTCTATGGCGTTAGTATTTAATGCATTGGTCATGTTTTTCCTTTAAGGGTTATGAATAAAAACAGTCAAGGATAAGGAAAATAAATATGGTGCTATTAATTGTAATTTCAACCTCAGTGACGATCTATACAAAATAAAAATAGGCTCAAATAGCATTCTGTTTATTGATATCGATTAGATAGATTGCCCATATTGTTGTGTTATAATCTCAATTATCTTTTCAATACATCTTTTTTCGATGTGATTAATGACTAAAAAAACGCTCTCTATTCGCGAAAAAACCATCTTTGACGGCCTATTTACTAAATATTTTTTAAAATCATTATTTACCTTCTGGTTCAAAGTAGCTGGCTGGAAAGTATGCAAACATCCTCCCGAAGGGGCTGGCATTGCTATTGCTGCTCCACATACGTCAAATTGGGATTTCGTCTATGCCCTTGGCGCCGCCATAATACAAGATGTAAAAATTTACTTTTCTATCAAAGACAGTATGTGCAAAGTACCTGTTTTGGGTACTTGGTTAATGTGGTTAGGTGCAATGCCAATAGATAGATCATCAAAAGGACAAGGCCAAGTAGAACAAATAAAAGCCTTTATTGATTCACAAAAAGGTAATCGTGTTTTTTTCCTTTTCACACCTGAAGGTACTCGTGGTGCGGTAAAAACATGGAAAACAGGGTTTTATCATGTCGCTCAAGGTTGTGAATTACCTATTTTTCTAGCAAAAGTTGACTATCAAGCAAAAGAAACAGGTGTTTTTCATACCTTCAAATTAACGGGCGATAAAGAGGATGATATTCAAGCAATACAAGCATCATATAAAACAATCCATGGTAAATTTATTCATGACCAATACCCTGCGTATAGTGGTCAACTACCGCTTATTTCTGAATCAGAAGCCGCTATCATTCGTGCCCTTTATTCATTTAAAGGTGTTGCGACTAAAATGGAAATCAATGCTAAAGCAAAACTCGCTGAACTTTCAAGCACTATGTTAACATTACTTATCGATAAAGGCTTATTAGAAAAAATAGAATGCCCAAATAGGTTGAGCGAAAGTAAATATCAGCTAACCTTTGCTGGCAAAGGTTACTTTTTACACATAGCTAGCTCAACATAGTAGCGGGATAGACCAATAATAACAGTATGTTCTCAGTGCACTAGATATCAAGCCATTTACACTTAGCGCAAAAACCTCTTTTCTGAAAATTTTACTGATTTCAAGCGGGCTTGGTTAAGTTAGTAAGTGATTAATTATGCATTGAAATAAATGTATTGTGTAGTAAACTACCTTAGTTCATATGAGTAAACATAGTAAGGAAGCTATAGAAAATGCAATTTTTAGTTACAACCTTTCCTATCACTGTCATACCTCAAAAAACACATTGACTGTGCGTATCGGTTCAGTCCAGCAGGATATTTGTCGCTCATGCTTCGATAAAAAGCAAATACTCAATTATTGAACCTCTAAATTTACATTTAGAGAACAATTTAATTTTTAAAAGGAATTTAAAAGAATGAATGAAATAATTCTATGTAATCGAAATCTCAATGGCAGTGCATTTAAAAATGAATGTGGTATTGATATTGCCCAAGCTTTATCTCTCACATGCCCAAACCCAGAGATGATTATAGCGAACAAACCCTATTTATTGAAAAAGGGGCGTTCTACTTTTGGTGCCACAACATTAGCAAAGCTGTCTAACCCCGCAACGACAAAAAACCTTACAGATTTATCTTTATCTTTTGGCGGTGATAACCTTATAGCCCTTGCCGCTATTTCTGCAAAGTTAAAAGAATTTAATGTTGGTTTAATGGGGGCATCAACAAGTGTTTACGCTAACAGAATTGGTGACTTTGTTGGTGCGGTGAAAGACTATCAAAAAGCGCTAATGGAATATCGTCAAGCATCAATGACAAAATCACCGACAAAAGCAGCAGCAAAACAAAAGGCAAAAATTGCTTTTGACAAAATGCAACGTAAATTTAGGTTAGAAGTTAAGGCAATAACTAGCCAAGTTAAGTCAAGTCGTGGCACGCCCATGACCAACTTTAGAAGAGGAGCTAATATTGCTAGAAGCAGCCGAAGTGTTGCTAAACTAGACCTAATTAATCCAGTACAAGCAGATAATATTGTAAAATTTACTAAATATGCCAAAGTTCTGGGGAATGGACTGACTGTTATCGACTTTGGTGGGCGCGTTGGCAATATTCATAATAGTTACAAAGCAGGCACTAATTGGGAGCGAGAAATGTTTATTGAATCTACTAGTTTTGTAGCTAGTGCAGCTGCTGGTATTGGCGTTGTCAATGCGGGAGGAGCAGCATTAACCTTTTTGATGGTGGCAACACCAGTAGGTTGGGTTGGTTTAATTGTCGGTGGCTTGGCTGTAGCTGGTACTGCTGCAGTTGCTTCAATAAGTGCAAATAATATCAGTAAAAAGATGAGTGGTGGTTTTTACGATGACATTATGAAATGGATTAGCTTCTAATGGGTATAGAAAAAACCTTTTTTGCTCTTATTTTACTCGGGTGTATTCTTAGTGGGATTTTGTATGTTGCCTTTGGTCAAATCACTGTACGGAAATTACGAAAGAACCCCAAAACTAAAGATCTACTCGGGGTCGAGTATGTTAGCGGTTGGGATATAATTAATGTTGCTCAAGCCTTTGCCTTCCCTCGTTCTTGGACAAAAAAAGTGGAAAAGAGCAAGTTTTCATTTATATATGCAAATGCAACAGTATTATATGAAAATACCACTAAATTTGACCAGGTATTAGGTTGTATTTTTTACTGGTTGGTTACTATTTCAGGATTATCTATGGCTTTACTGGCCTTACTTGATAGCCTTGGCGTTTTCAGTGAATAGAGACTTAATAAATAATGGATAGGTTGCGCGTAGCTGCAACTTAATCTTGTTGTTGCGGCTACGCTTGATAAGTAAATAAAACTGAGATTGGTTATCTGTTTACAGTGGTTTTCAAACCAAACAAGCCAATTAGTACTTAACAAACACCACACTTGATAATGCTGGCACAGTAAAGCCTTTTTCATCGGCTTTACTTTGTTTCACTATCTTATCAGCACTGCGTTGTTGAATAGGATGCAGTTGATATTCACTCGCTTGTTCATAAGCAAAGGTCTGTGCTTTGGTACTAGTGTTAAAGATGACCATTAGACTATCAACATGATCATCTGCCGCCTGCCCTTGCGTGTCATCAAGTTTCATCACCAATAAGCCTAGCTGTTTATTCTCAATATTTAAGAAAGTGATTTTTTCGATAATATCTTGCGCTGTGGTTAATCTAAATAACGGCGAACTCATACGAAGTGCCAACATTTCTTCTAATACTTTGGCGCTAAATTCAATATGCTTAGCTTCAACATGATCTCGACCTTGATGGCCTTTTAATACGGCTTTAATTAACGGCCAGTTGTCTTGGTCTTTATCTGCCGGTGGCAGACCAACATTATAGTAATTATTTTGTTTACTAAAATCGACGCGGTTAAACCAATCGCCATAGTCATAGCTGTCTCGAAGATAAGATTTCGAGCGCATAAACTCTGAGCCCATGTGCAAGAATGGAATGCCTTGAGCAAATAAAGTAAACGATAAACTTTGTATATGCATTCTTACGCGATCGTCAGTGGAAACATCAAACGGCAATCGGTATTGGCTGTTATCCCACAAAGTTTGATTATCATGCTTTGACACATAGTTAATGGTATCAGCAGGATCTAATGCATAAGCTGTTGGTTGCTCACCATAAGGAATATCTTTGCCTAATACTGGTTCACCATTTTTTTGATAAAGCGGAAAATTTACTAAATTCCCAGCTAAACCTACACGCAATTGATCCATACGTAGATCATATTCTTGGCGATTTTTCTCAGTTGAATTGAGCTGTTTTTCGTTGGGCAAGATAAATAGGCCATTACCAAGTCCTTGTGAGTCACGGGTGTTATTTCCACCACCGCGAACAGCATCACGAAGCCTGTCACTGTAGGTGCCTATTTCAGTACCACCTAACTCTAACTGGCTCGCTTGAACAAAACGGCTATTATTAGCCACTTCACCAAAGTTCCACCCTTCACCGTAAAAATAGGTATCGGCATCTACAGCACGTACCGCTTCGCGCGCCGCTAACATGGCGGCTTTACTCTGATGCCCCATTAAATCAAATCGAAAGCCATCTATTTTATAATCGCGCGCCCAAGTAACTAAAGAATCAGACATTAGTTTCGCCATCATCACACGCTCTGTCGCAGTATTACCACAGGTGTAGCAGGTAGATTGCTCTACTTCGCCTGTCATTACATTTAGGCGATGATAGTAATTAGGCACCACTTTATCTAACACGGATTTTTCTTTTAAACCAAACTGAAAAGTATGGTTATAAACCACATCCATGATCACCCGAAAACCGAGGCCATGAATGCTTTGCACCATCTCTCTAAATTCAACTAAGCGGCTTTCCCCTTTTGGATTAAGTGCATAGCTACCTTCTGGTACGGTATAATGGAAAGGGTCATAACCCCAGTTAAAATTATCAAATTGGCGCAGTTCACTGACTATTTTCTGTGCTTGTTCGCTACTAACATCAAAATTAGCCAATAATGATTTTAAACTTTGTTCTTCATTGTAGTTAGCTGTACACAAGGTGATAGTTGGTGCAGTAGTACATACCTTAGCTTTAACTTGGGCGACAGTATCATTAATATCTACCGACTGAGAGGCATCTTCATTAATGCTGGCTAGATCATAAGTCGGCAATAAATGAATATTGTTCAACCCTGCTTTTTTCAGCGCTTTTAAATGTTGTATGCCATTGGATTTTTGTTCACTAAAAGCTTGATATTTTCCTCGAACCGCATCATCAGAAAGCGCGCTATCGTCTGAGCTAAAGTCACGAATATGGGTTTCATAAAAAATATTATCTTCAACATTTTTAACGGTTGGAACTTGATGACTAGTCCAGCCCTTTGGCTGTGTTGCGCTATCATTTAAATCAACCGCTTGTGAGTACTTACTGTTTACTGACATACTAAGAGAATATGGGTCAGTTGTAATCAATGACTCTACTTTCTTGGATTCAGGATGATAAACAGACACTTGATATTGATAATATGCCCCATTAAGTGAGCTGTCTCCTGTTACCGACCAAACACCGGTATTAGTGTCTTCAACCATGGTTAAACGAGGTGTTTTTGCGGGTGTTAAATCATCATTAAACAGTAATAATTCTACTTGTTGTGCTGTAGGCGCCCATAGTTTAAAACTAACGCCATTAGTTAAGATTGTTGCGCCAAAATCTTTAACTTCATCAGCATCATTTGTACCTTGGGTATAAAGTGCATCAATCACAGCGCCCGTTTGTACATAGGAGACTTTCTTTATTTGGTCATCTTTATCAAACCCCACAACAAACAGCTGATTTTTAAGCCAAGTTTTCGCTTGAGATCCTAATAAACTTACCTGATATGCCTGAAAGTCTCCTAAATGTGGAAATTGCGCTTGCTTTGAAACTGGCAAAACTATTTTAGATAAATCAACAGCCTCCAAATCTGTTTTTGATGCACTCATTAACTGATAATTCAATGATGTATTTGATCTAGGTAACACCAATAAATCAGACGTTAACCAATGCGCCGAACTATCTGATGCTAGGCTGTTCAATTCATAGGCGCTTTCTATACTCAGCGCATTAGATACTTTAGAAGGGCTTTGTTTTTGAGTGTTTTCATCACAAGCTGATAACAGCATAGTTAGGGCGAATACAGCAGAGATCAAAAGTGAAAGATTGTGTTTTTTCATCATAATAAGTCTAATAAATGTTTATTAATAACTTACTTGTTCTACCTAAATAAAAAAATCAGTTTCGTTATATTGCATACGTATTCAGTTAAAAGCTGATTTTTTTGACTTTCACCATCCATTCAGATTTAATGTCGCAAAATTGTTATCATTACTCACATTAATTAGGGTTTTGATACTTCTTGATTGATTAATTGTTTAAGGACGAATTATGTACTTCTTAATTAGAGCTATTCTGTTATCTACCCTGTTTTTTATGCTTTGTGCATGTGGCGGAGGTTCTTCGGACTCAACAAATTCTACCACCCCTTCATTATCTAAAGATTCAAACATCATTAGTAACTCAAAAAATCATAGTATTGATGAGCTAAAAGATGCATCCGTAAATCTTGCTAATAAACGATATACTGGTATCAATAACAAAGCTGATATAGATATTGAATTAGCACAACAAGTATTTTTAAAGTTGTTCGGTGATTCAATCACCGAACAACCCGAAATAGTCAACGAGGACTTTAGAGAGCACCTTGATGTCAACGGAAATATTGATATTACATTCTCATGTGAATACCAAGGAAGTGTTGAATATAAAGGGAAACTAGATGCTAACTTTAAAGGAAATATTTCTTTAAGCTATAACAATTGTGAGCAATCAGACAATAATTTTGCAATTTCAGGCTCTGCCGCCATCAGTATTACAGAGCTGACAGAGTCGTCAATTAATATAACTCTCTTTTATGACAACCTACATTGGAATGTTAACGGCCAATCAGTCCAACTCAGCGGTTATTCAAACTATATATCAACTGAGAATGATGAAACAGGACAGTTCTTCGATAGTAATAACCAACAACTATTGTTTGTCATTAATCAAAAAGAACAATTCTTCTTAAATGCACAGCTTGATTATAGTAATCAAAATAATGAATATGCTGCTAATTTATCAGGAGATTTTCTTATTGGTGATCAAGGCAAAGTCTCTATAAGCTTAGAAAATGTCCGTGATAATCCTCCTTATATCCATTCAGGAAAATTTATTATATCAGGTGATAAAGTTGCTGCTTTTGAATTTAACCCTGCATATATTCGTTATGTTGAAGATAGTAATAATGATGCTGTTTTTGATGTTGGTACATTCTTTTCTGGCACATACGAATTGCTTAATGGTGTTGCTTCTTCAAAACAATTAGTTTCTTTAGATAATTTATCTCTCCCTCCATCTTCAAACTCTCCAAGATTAGTATACGGTCAAACAATTAATACCTTAACCCCAATTGAAATTAGACCAGGAAGTTACGGTGATCCTGATACTGATACAGGCCAACTACAAATATCTTATCGTTGGTATATCAATGATGAAATTGTCACTAATAATTCAAGCAATATACTTCCAGCACACTTAGCTGTTTATGATGATAGTGTTAAAGTTACCATGCTAGTATCAGATGGTAGTAGTTTAATAGAAAGTCGTCACCTTTCAATTACCTTGGAAGATTCACCTGCACAAATTCAAATCACTAATTTACCAAAGGTAATTAAATCTGGAGATGTCATTCAGTTCTTAGCCGTTGTTTCAGACCCCGATACAGATACAAATGCAAATGAACTTAATAGTGTTTTAGTGTCGGGGCCAAGTGGAGCAACTATTGATGAAGATGGCATTGTAAATTGGGAGGTACCCGCAGATTTATTGTTTTCTTTTCAAGAATATGAATTCACTTTTGCCATACTTGAAAAAGACGGGGAACATAGCAGTGAAATAAGTGTTCCTGTGATGGTTGAGTCAGATAAAGACTTTCCGATCGTTCGTTCTGGAATTGAAGTTCCAAAATCTAATAAATCTATGTGGGTTGGCGACTTTGATGGTGATGGAAAAAATGAAATATTATCTACCGATAGTATAGGAAGCATATTCTTACTTGAATATGACTCGGGAACTTATCAACAAAAATGGGTTTACCCTTTTAAAGTGCCTAGCGAAGGCCAAATTAAACAGGTTCTGGCTATCAATATTGATAATGATTCCGAACTAGAAATCATAGTAGTAACAGAAAACGGTATCAGCCTAATTAATGGCCTAAACAGTTTGGCAACATTACTATTCTCATCGGATAATTATTTAACCTTTGCTACAGCTAAAGATATTAATAATGATGGAACGCCAGAGCTAGCCTACCTATCTTCATCTAATAGTTATTCTAGTTCAGACATATCTTTAAATGTAATTTCAATGGGAGCCCCTGAGCAAAGCTTATTTAGCACAAATGTCTCAGAAGCGAGACAAATTGAATTTGCCAACGTTGATGCTGATAGTAACTTCGAATTAATAACAAATAATGGCTTAGTATACGATACCTCAACATGGAAAAACCAATGGTTTAGCGGCACTGAATTTGGCAATGCTAGTGTTACAACCGGAGACTATAACGGAGACGGCATCGCAGAAATTGCAGGTTCCAACCGTTGGGGAAACATTGCAGTTTATTCTGCCACAGATAAATCACAGCTAGACAGTTTAGATAATTTCAATACCTGTTCATTACATAGTGCCGACGTAGATAATGATACTATTGATGAGTTGTTAGTTGGTGATTGCCAGTGGGGGAACATTACTGCTTATAAACTAATTAACAATAAACTGACATCATTATGGTCTATTAATATGCAAGATCATGGCTCAGTTTCTCTTACTAGTGGTGACTCTGATAATGACGGAAAAGTGGAGTTGCATTGGGGAAGCGGAATTAGTCACACTGGTGAAGACATTTTTGTCAGTGCCGATCTTGAAGGCAGTTCAGTGTCTATTAAAGAAGAAGCAACGTCTAGTCAATTAGCTTCATACAATAGTGCTGGATGGGCAAACTTAACCGATGACCAAGAAAGGGCTGTCTTTTTTATTCCCAGAACGGAAAGTGGCTATGGTGGCAGTCGAATAGCAACTATGGACCAGCAAGGTCATTTTGAACTCAGTAATGAAATTTCATCAAACTGGGATGGTAGCTCATTTGCTGTAACCACTGATTTTAATAATGATGGTTTTGGCGACATTTTTTTACCAAGCACTCAAATTTATAGCGGTTCTTTTGCTGCCATGCAATTATATGATAATAGTTTTCACTGGCAAACAGCTGGAGGCTATAATTCAAATATTGGAATAATTAAAGCAAAAGATATTAATACCGATGGTTTTGATGATGCTATCTATGCGGATAGCAAAGAATTACATGCTATTGATGTACAAAATCAAATCATTATCTCAAACTATACCTTTGAGTCTCAAATAACTGACTTTACTCCTTTAAGAGTGCAAGATAAACCTGCAGTAATTGTTGCTTTTGGAAATAAGTTATCTTTCTTAACGAGTAATAATTCAGTTTTTTCAGAACAATCTTTTATCAATCAATCATGTAACCGTTTAGAATTAATTAATTATGATGCTGACGCCGAATTAGAGTTAATTTGTTTACAAAGAAGCAACAACAAACAACAGTTAATAGTATATAAATTAAATGATCTTACTTTTACTGAAGTTGCTAGAAACAATATTGATAATACAATTCTTGATATCGCCATAGATCCAACCACAGATCAGCAACAAAATATCTTCTTAACGGTTCAAACAGGAACTGACTCTGCATGGTATGATGACAATAATTCGTACCAAATAAAAAAATCAACCGCAGACGGAAATATTATTTGGAGTAGCCCTGCTTTAGTTGGTAAGCCAAGTTCTCATGGACTTAAAACTCGATATATTGCAGGCAAAGGATTAGAGCTAATGATATCAACTACAAATATGATGTATTGGATTAAGTAACACTGATTCAGATCTAATATATTTAATACTAAAAAAGGCTTGCAAAAATCTTTCTGCAAGCCTTTATTTTACTTCTGCTAGGCAATTATTTTCGCCTCAAATTAAAGCCCTCTCTATGGCTGACACTGTTGAATAATCAAACTTCCGACATTAGCACCTGATGCCGGATTTTCTTCATTCAAACTCAGTAGAAAACTATAGGTGCCTGCTGATAATATCGTTTGATTATTATCCGTACCCACCCCTTGATACGCAACAGGATAAGTTACCCCTATGGCTAAGTCAGTACCATTAATTTCAGTACTCCCTTCAGCTTGTGCCCACAACTGGGTTTCCCAGTTACCATCACTTGAGGCTAATTTAAACTGCATGGCACCATCAAAGTCGGCAACCGCTTGATATACATTGTTGTCTTTGTAATGTAAACGATAAGCTTCTTCAGCGCTCCAACCAGAATGATCACCCTTGACATAAAGCTCGCCATCACCGGCAATAGCAAAAGGGATAGCATCAGATGAATCAACTAACGCCGCACAGTTTACCGTTGGTGAAATGCTACTAATAGTTAGTACTGGCGCAGAGCCTGAAGCATCAAGGGTAAAAGTAAAACTGCCATCGGCATCAACTGTGAAAGCTAAACTATTGCTACTATTTGTTACCGCAATAGAACTTTCACCAATACTCATATCGCTAAAGCCTAAATCGACGGCTACTGAGTTAATAGAGGTAATAGAGGTAATAGAGGTAATAGTAAAAGTTTGCACACCTGCCGTTAACGTGGTTTCTAAACTATAAATACCATTGCCATCATAAGTAAAGGTATCTGCGGCAGTAAAACCATCACTACCTTCATTGTTCATTGAGCCGCGCAGGTAAATGGTATTGCTGCCATAAGGGGCAATATCAGGGGCATCACGAGTAACACCGGCAGATAAACCAACGCCTTGGCTAGCACCTTGAGGTTTAACAAATACCGCTGTCGTTAATGTCTGCGATCACAGGAATAGCATGAGTATCCCAGTCGGTAGGTTTTAAATCAGTATCGTTTAAATTAATAAATTGAGAGTAGTCGCCATTTGTTGACAGTGATACTGAGTAAGGGTCTGTTGACCAAAGAGTTTCAAATTGTTGGTTTTGATAATGATATACGGTTAATTCGAAACGATAAAACAAGCGATCATTCGCAATTGGTGTAGTGAATGACCAAATGCCTGTATTCGTATCAAGGTTCATAGTTTCAGTGCTTTGCAGCACTTTAGCACTGTTATAAACGCTTAATTTAACTTGCTGTGCAGTTGGTGCCCAAACGCTAGCGGTAATATCCGTCGCGGTATAACTCAAACCAAGCTGAGCTTCATCGGCATCGTCACTGCCTGCGGTATAAAGCGCATCAAGTACACGCGGTGTTTGCACGTAAGTTGCTTCAACAACAGCGTCATCACTATCATATGCAATAGCTAATAATTTGCCCGTTAGCATTTGTTTGGCTTTAGCGCTGTCAGGGTTTAACGCTTCAAAGGTGTCAAGTGCGCTGTAACGTGGCATACCTAAAGCATTTGCACTGTTAATTGCCGGCGCAAACTCAATAAAGTTGTCACCGCTAATACCTGTTTCACCATCATAACCTAAGTCAATAACATCAGAACTATACACTCTAATTTTTGCAACACTCGTTGCTATAACATCCCAAAAAACTGTGTCTAACGTCACCCAATGTGCCGCAGTATCATTACTCAATACGCCTGATGGAAATAGCGTTGACGCAGTAAATATTTCATTAAGTCCATCAAGTAACCACAACATGCGGTCACCTGATAACTCCGCCTTTTGATCATCATTAGGTGCTTTATCACCACCTTTGTGCATAATGTAATTCAAACAATCTGAAACCTCATAACCCGCTTTTAAACTAACCACTCAATAAGCACCGTAGTTGGGATCATCACCCGTTTTTGCTGCAGGTGTACTCCAATCTACACCAGGCCCATCATAAGCAGTACAAGTGGCATCAGCCCATAAATGCAATCCCCAGTCTGCGTAGTTATTATCAGCGCGATTATAGAAAATAACGGCTTCATTTTCGCCTGCAGTAACAATAGGCTCAGGTAAAGCATTATCTTCTGGTACTGTTAGCTCTGGGGCATTAATGGCAGTATCTTTATCATTACTACCACCACACCCTGCTATACTACTCGATATTATTGTAACGAATAATGCGTAATAAACATTTCTTACTTTAATCAAAACTAATTCCTTTATTATTATTTGTCTGTCATTAAACATAATAATTTGTCTATTTTTAAAATAGTCGTTGCATACGTATTCAATCGTTTTTCAATAGTGAACAACCTTATGAATACGTATGCATACGCTATTCATCAACGAATCCTCTCATTATAGTAAAGTTGTTCACAAATTAACTGTCTTTCAAATATGGTGACGTGACAAAACCAACAAAACATATAACTATTAAGCTAAAGGAATACTGGCTTATAAAAAATTAATCACGGATGGCTAGGGGAGAACATTCAATGTTAAATTTTACACCAAGCAAAGTGACGCTAGCATTAATTTCTAGTGGGCTTATAGCATTAAGCACACCGACACTTGCTGCTGAAGATGCGTATGCAGCAAAACAAGATGCCGAAGCCGAAATAGAAGTAATTCAAGTTAATGGTTTTCGTAAAAGTGTTGTCGAATCTATCAACCTTAAACGCTATTCATCAAACGTAGTTGAAGCTATTTCAGCAGAAGACATTGGTAAATTACCTGATTCTTCTATCGCTGAGTCAATTGCTCGTTTACCTGGCCTTGCTGCACAACGTCTTGATGGTCGTGCAAGTAAAGTAAGTATTCGTGGCTTCGGTGAAAATGAAGGTGGCACGACTTTAAATGGTCGTGAGCAAGTTTCAATTGGCGATAATCGAGGCGTTGAATTTGATCTTTACCCATCTGAAATTATGAGCGGTGTTACTGTTTATAAAACCCCAAATGCTAGTCTTGAAGGAGAAGGTATTGCCGGTGTTATTGATTTACAAACCATTAAACCATTGAATCAAGATGGTCGCGTTGTTCAATTTAATGGAACTTATGAAAAAACCAGTTTTGATAAATTAAATCCAGATGGTGATAATGACGGTTTAAAAGGCACCTTCTTCTACATGGATCAATTTGCTGATGATACTTTAGGGATTGCTTTTGCCTACACCAGCATGACATCACCAAACCAAGAAAAACGTTGGAACTCGTGGGGTTATCCAACATTTACTTATGAAGATGGTTCTGATGGTTCAATTTTAGGAGGTGCTAAACCATTTGTTCGTTCTTCTACATTAGAACGTGATTCGGCAATGTTAGTAGTTGAAGCTGCGCCAAGAAATGATCTGAAGTTAACGTTCGATGCACTTTATGTTGATTTTTTAGATACTAAAATTTTGCGCGGTATTGAAGTACCTTTCGCATGGGGTCAGGGGGTTATCTCTGCCGATACTGCCATAATTGATCCAACAACAGGTTTTGTTAGCAGTGCAATAACACAAGATCAACGTGTTGTTGTACGTAATGACTACGAAGAACGTGATGCGGAATTAATGTCGTTTGGTTTTAACACTAATTGGGCGGCTAGTGATAGATGGACATTAGACTTTGATGCCAGTTATTCAAAGGTTGAACGTGATGTTTACAGTGTTGAAAGTTATGCTGGCACTGGCCGTGGTGACCTCCGAGGCGCTGCTGATGATTTAGGTTACATTTTTGATTCAGGCAATACTGGTGCTACGTTCAGTCACGGTTTAGATTATAGTGATTACAATTTAATTCAATTAGGCGGTCCACTAAGTTGGGGCGGCAGTAAAGCGCTTAACGATAAATATGGCCTTACTGAAGAAAGTGGCTATCAAAATACAGCACAAGACGGTTTCATCAATACCCCAAGCATTGATGATGAGTTGATGTCATTGAAATTTGCTGCTAGTCAAGAAATTGATTCAAACTTCATCACTGAAATCACTTACGGTGTTGCTTATCGAGAACGCGAAAAAGAAAAAAATTCCGAAGGTTATTTCATGACCTTAAGTAGTTTTAGTCTTGATAGTCCTGGTATGCAATCTGTACCTGATGAATACCGCTTAGGTAGTGCTAATTTAGACTTTATCGGCATGGGCAACATGGTAGCTTATGACACTATGGGTTTGATCAATAATGGCTATTACAGTCTTTTACAAGCAAGTTTAACTGATGCTAATCGTATTACAAAATCTTGGACAGTGAATGAGAAAGTGATGTCAGCTTTCGTACAAGCGGAACTTTCTACTGAAATCTCTGGTATGCCATTAACAGGAAACTTTGGTGTTCGTTACGTTTATACCGACCAATCATCACAAGGCTATGCGGCTAATGCTGTTGACGGGTTAGTTGTTGCTGAGCCTACTGATGTTAGCCATGATTATAATCACTTTCTACCTAGTCTTAACTTATCAATGCAAATTGATGAATCTCAAACATTACGATTTGGCGCTGCAAAAACTATTTCACGCGCCCGTTTAGATGAAATGAACGCTTCCTTTAGTGCGACTTATAACCAACGACCAGATGACAATGGTAACTATTGGACTGTAGAAGGTGGTAATCCTTCATTAGAGCCTAAAGAAGCTATTGGGCTTGATTTATCTTATGAAAACTATTTCAGTGATGAAGGTTACCTATCCGTAGCACTATTCCATAAAGATTTGAAAAACTGGATTTTTGATGGTAATTATGAAGTAGATATGTCTGGCATTGCAGATCCTGCAACAGGGGAGATTCCTGCTACATCGACAGCTACTGGTAAAGGAAAAGTGAATGGTGGTGACGGTACACTTTGGGGTTATGAACTTTCAGCAACTTTACCCCTTAACATGTTAACAGATCACCTTGATGGTTTTGGCATTATTGCTAGTTATACTGGCATTAAATCAGATATGAAAGATCAAAATGATAACGACTACAAATTACCAGGCTTATCTGAAAGCATAACTAGCGCAACTTTTTACTATGATAAAAATGGTTTCTCTGCACGTGCTAGCATGCGTAAACGAGATGCTTTTAAAGGTGAAGTTTACGGCATAAGTTTCGATACTGTACAGGTCGATATTGTGGGAGAAACTATCTGGGATGCACAAATTGGTTATGACTTTGGTGAAGGTGGTTTTAAAGGGTTAGATGGCTTGTCTATTTTCTTACAAGGTTACAACCTAACTAAAGAGCCGTTTACTTCTTTACAAGGCGATAGTGCATTACAAGTACGTGATTATCAAGATTACGGCAGTACTTACTTATTAGGTTTTAGCTATAAAATGTAATTAACAATCAGTATCACATTTAACATAGCTACATAAAAGCCCTTGTAATTCCAATACAAGGGCTTTTTTATGACATATGACAGAAAAAATGGTTGTTATACCAAGTTGATTAAGTTCTTTCCCACTCAGCGAGAATTAAAAGGCTTAGAGACAAGGCATTGATTGAAGAGAATGGTCATTCCCTTGTCAAAATCAATAACGCCGCATATAAGCCTTTACTTTTTATTAGGTACTCGCCCTTTGGGAGCTCATTAGCAAACTGATAACATCGCAAAATTGAAGAAATATAGAGTAACTATGTTTAATCAATTTTCCTTGTTCTAAGCTCGCTAATGAAGCTCTGAGTTGGGAAGAAATTTAATCAAATTGGTATTAGACCAAGCTCAAATTACATACGTATGCATAGAATGAATACGTATGTAACCATTTGGCCGTGTTTAATTATTGTTCTAATCTGGTAAAGCTATAACGTTTACCAGTTGTACTTTTTGTAGCGCATACCAGAACAGAGTCTTTGTTATATATTACAACAAAAAATTAAGGAATACATAATGATAAAAACCTCTACAAAAGCAACTGTCTTATATGCTTTATTAGCATTGTCTATAACATCTTATTCAAGTATTGCTGAAGATAGTTTAGGACCAGTAACGAGTAAAGATGTAGTCTATCAAATACTAACCGATCGTTTCTATGACGGTGATATTAACAATAATACGCCTTCTGGTTCTCCCAGTCAGATCTTTGATGGCACTGGTAGCGACTTAAAACTGTACCAAGGTGGAGATTTTAAAGGGATTATCGCACAAATTCCCTACTTAAAAAATATGGGGATCACTGCTGTTTGGATCTCTGCACCTTATGCAAATAGAGATGAAGCTATAATTGATTACCAAGCCGATGGTAGTCAAATTACGTGGTCAAGTTATCACGGTTACCATGTCAGTAATTATTATAAAACTAACCCTCATTTTGGTGGTATGAAAGACTTTACCGATATGGTTGCAGCTTTACATGCAAATGGCATTAAAGTCATTGTTGATTTTGTTTCTAACCATACAAGTCGTTGGCAAAATCCAACCAATAATAACAGTGCCGAGCATGGCCGTCTGTATGAACCAGATAGAGACAGTAATAATAATTTTTCTTTTAATGTTAATGGCGATCCTGTTGATTTGAATAATGATGGTTCATCTGACAATTTAATTTCCGATCCAAACGGTACAACAAATCCAAACTGGTTTCACCGTAAAGGAGATAGAGGCACTGATAGTAGCCGTTTTGGTTATCGCTATCGTGATTTGGGTTCCTTAGCTGATTTCACCCATGAATTACCTGCCGTAGTTAAATATTTAGAAGAAGCCGCAATTTTTTGGAAAAATACAGGCATTGATGGTTACCGCCATGATGCCACTTTACATATGAACCCAGCTTTTGCTAAAGGTTTTAGAGATGCTATTGACTCAGCACCTGGTGGTGCGGTTACCCATTTTGGTGAATTTTTTATTGGTAAACCCGATCCAAAGTATGCTGAATACACATCTTTTCCAGATAGAACTAATATTAATAATTTAGACTTTGAATATTTTAGAACACTCACCAATGTTTTAGGTAATGGCTCTGAAGATATGAATACATTGGCAAACTTTTACCAATATACAGCTAACGATTATCAATATGAAAACCAAACAGTTACCTTTATCGACAATCATGATGTACCACGGTTTTTAAGAATTAATAGCGATCAACGTAGCTTAGATGTCGCTTTGGCTACCTCACTAACTTCTCGCGGCATTCCAAATATTTACTACGGTACTGAGCAATATGTTAATGGTCATGATGCCAGTGAAAATGGCGGTCGAGTATTTTTACAAAAAGATAAATCATTCGATCAAACAACGCGTGCTTATAAGATTATTAAAAAACTATCAGATTTACGTCAAACAAATGATGCGCTAGCCTATGGACTAACAAGCATTCTGTATTCAACAGCCGATGTATTAGTTATGTCACGTAAGTTTTATGACAAAGAAGTCATTATTGCAATTAATAGAAGTCCTTATAATGCTTATACCGTTCCCAACTTAGGTACAAGTTTACCCGTAGGTAGTTACACTGATGTCTTAACTGGAGAGTTAAGTGGTGGTGCAGAAAGTGTTGTTAATGTTAGTGGGAATAGTGAAATAGCTTCTTTTCAATTAAGCCAACAAGAGGTGAATGTATGGAGTTATAACCCTGATTTAGGCACATCACCACGTATTGGAGATATAGTATCTGTTGCTGGCAGGCAAGGAAATGAGGTTACTATTTCAGGCACTGGTTTCGATGGCACTATTGAGGTTTTCTTTGGCTCTACTTTAGCATCCGTATCTTCGAGTAATGATAAAGAAATCAAAGTTATTGTGCCTAATGCACCCGCAGGAGAACAGCTAGTTACCGTTAAAAAATCGGGTATAACAAGTAACAGTTTTACTTTTAATGTTTTATCAGATGATCAAAACCAAATGATATTTCATGTACAAAAATATACAGCTCTCGGTCAAAAAGTTTATATTGTTGGTAGTATTCCTGAATTAGGCAATTGGGATCCTGCAAAAGCCATTGACGCATTCCATAACCCTGATCCAGCTCAATGGTATGATTGGTTTTTACCCGTGAGTGTACCTAAAAGCACAACATTTCAATATAAATTCATAGTAAAAGATGACTTGGGTAACATTACTTGGGAAGGAGGAAATAACCGCAGTGCAACTTCTTCATCAGTTATAAACGGCGTAACTGACTTACCTCAAGCATTCTTTCAGTAACGTGACGCCACTTAATTAAATACGCCTCTATTATATAGAGGCTACTTTTAACTAAAGTTTCACTAAAATTATAATTACTTTTCATTATGGAAAATTTTCATGTTAAAAAAAATGTCACTTGTTACTTTAATCACACTAATATCATCATATTCTGTTGCTACAGAAAAAATACAGCAAAGCAGCAGTGAGTTTGTCCCACAATGGGCTAAATCAGCTATTTGGTATCAAATATTCCCTGAGCGTTTTCGTGACGGTGATCCAAGTAACAACCCTAAAATAAAAGATATTTTGGGTGCAGATCCTGTAGAAGCTCCAAAGCAATGGCAAATACATCCATGGGGTAGTGATTGGTATCAGTTGCAAGCTTATGAGTTAGCCAATGGGGAACCAGAGCTTTGGAAACACTTATTACGCAGAAGATATGGCGGTGACTTACAAGGTATTATTGACAAACTCGATTACCTAACTGAGCTTGGCATTAATGCTATTTATTTAAACCCTGTTTTTGATTCTCCTTCATTACACAAATATGATGGTGCAAGTTACCATCACATTGATCCAAATTTCGGCCCAGATCCTGAGGGAGACCGAGCGATTATGGCGTCTGAAATCCCATTAGATCCCTCAACATGGCAATGGACTAAAGCCGATGAACTTGCTTTACAACTAATTGATGAATCTCATAAACGCGGTATTCGCATTATTTTTGATGGTGTTTTTAACCATATGGGTGTCAATAGTTTTGCCTTTAAAGATCTTAAAAAAAACCAACAACAATCCCCTTACAAAGATTGGTTTACCGTACATAGCTTTGATGATAAAGAAAAAGGCACTAAGTTTGAATACGAAGGTTGGTTTGGTGTTAAATCGCTACCTGAATGGAAAGAAAATGAACAAGGTATTGTTAAAGGGCCAAAAGCCTATATTTTTAATGCAACCAAGCGCTGGATGAACCCAAAAGGCAAAGGCATAGAGTACGGTATTGATGGCTGGCGACTAGATGTAGCTTTTGAAGTAGCTCACCCCTTTTGGAAAGATTGGCGTACCTTGGTAAAACGTATTAACCCACAGGCATATTTAACCGCTGAAATAGTTGACCAAGCTGAAAAAGTTAAACCGTATATGCAAGGTGACGAATTTGATGGCGAAATGAATTACAACTTTGCTTTTACTGCCGCTGAATTCTTTTTCAATCCTGATGGTATGAATATTACGCCGTCACAATTTGATAAAAAACTGAAACAATTAAGAGAACTCTACCCACAAGGCGTTGCATATGTGAATCAAAATTTATTTGGTAGCCATGATTCCAACAGAGTAGCCTCACATATTGTTAATCGAGGCATAGGTAATTTTCGTGATTGGAGCAAATACTTTAATTTATCTCAAGCAGCCAATAACCCTAATTACAATGTACGCAAACCTAATCAAACAGAAATTCAGTTACAAAAACTTTTTATTATGTTGCAAATGACCTATGTCGGCGCTCCTATGATTTATTATGGTGATGAGGTCGGTATGTGGGGGGGGAATGATCCCGATAGCCGTAAACCTATGCTATGGCCAGACATAAATTATAATAATGAACGATACTTAGCAGATGGCACTAAACGAGATGAAAACAGCATAGATACTGTTGCTATTAATACCAATCTTAAAAAGTATTATCAGCAACTTATTGCTACTCGTAAAAACTATCCTGCATTGCAGCTAGGCGATTTCAAAACACTACTTGTTGACGATGCCAATAACTTATATGGCTTCCAACGTAGTTTTTTAGTGAAATCAAACAACCAAACGTTATGGGTATTATTTAATAATGCGACAACTAAACAAAAAATAACTTTAACCGTGGCTGATACACAGCACTTTGTTGACTTAATATCCATGGAAAAATATAACGTTTTAGAAAAACAGTTAATCATTACTTTGCCTGCTAAAAGCAGCGTTGTACTACTCAAAAAATAGTGACTCGAATAAAGGCGAAGTGAAATGACTAATAAAATCAAAAATATTATTATCGCTGGCGGTGGAACAGCAGGATGGATGACTGCATCATTATTAGCGAAGGTATTAGGCAAAACACTAAAAATCACCTTAATCGAATCGGACAAAATCGGCATTGTTGGCGTGGGTGAAGCCACTATTCCACCGATAGTTAATTTCAACAGCGCCATTGGTATTGATGAAAAAGAATTTCTAAAAGCCACCAAAGGCACGATTAAACTCGGTATTGAATTTAATAACTGGAACAAAGATGGTGACAGCTACATGCATGCCTTTGGCAGCATTGGCAAAAAATTTCCTTTTTGTGATTTTCACCACTTTTGGCAAAAAGCAGAGCAATTAAAACATGGCTCAAACAATATTGATGGCAATAGCTTTTGGGATTATTCCTTAAACTATCAGGCCGCAAAACAGAGTAAATTCGCGCCTATTAACAACATTCCAAATACTAATTTACTGGGTTTAGCTTATGCTTATCATTTTGATGCCGGTTTATACGCTGAATTCTTAAGTAAACATGCTCAGAATATGGGGGTAAAACGTGTTGAAGGCACTATCACTCAAGTATCACAAGATCATGATTCTGGCTTTATAAAAAGTTTACTACTTGAAGATGGTACAACAATTGAAGGTGACTTATTTATCGACTGTACCGGTCTTGCTGCGCTATTAATTGAAAAAGCCTTAAGTACTGGCTTTGATGATTGGTCACACTGGTTACCTTGTAATCGAGCAATGGCCGTACCTTGTGAGCGCACCGACACAACTGAACCCTATACACGTTCAACCGCACATAAGGTTGGTTGGCAATGGCGTATCCCATTACAGCATCGAACCGGCAATGGCTTAGTCTATTCAGATAAATATATGAGTGACGACCAAGCAAAAGAAACGTTATTGAACAATCTTGATGGAAAGCCGTTGGCTGAACCTAAGATAGTAGCTTTTAAAACTGGCCGCCGTCGTAAACAGTGGCATAAAAATGTTATAGCTATTGGTTTATCAAGTGGTTTTTTTGAGCCGCTTGAATCAACCAATATTCATCTTATTCAAACTGCGGCCATCCGTTTAGTGAAATTTTTCCCTCACAATGGTATTAATATTGAAGAGGTAAACGAATTCAATCACCAATCAAAAACAGAGGCTGAAGGTATTCGCGATTTCATTATTTTGCATTACAAACTCAATAGCCGTGGTGATAATGAGTTTTGGCGTGCTTGTCAGCGCATGGAGGTTCCTGAATCTCTCATTCAAAAAATTCAGTTATTTAAAAAAACTGGTAAAAATTTTTGCAATCCTGACGATTTATTTTCTGAAATAGCGTGGCAACAAGTCATGATAGGCCAAGGTAACGTACCAGAAGATCACCACCCATTAGTTGATACCTTAACAACAGAGCAAATAAGTGATTTAATGGATAATCTCAAGGCTTTAATCAATCGTACGGTAGAAAAGCTACCAAGCCATGAAGAGTTTTTAACCTCACTTTAAGTAGACAGAATCAATGCAAACAATAAAACTAAGTTCATCTAATATCTCCAGTTCACGCCTTATTTATGGCTGTATGCGCATTGCAAGTGACAACTCAGCATCTGATCACTCTAAAGGTAAACAAGCCATTCATGCAGCTATTGAGGCTGGCTATAATCATTTTGACCATGCGGATATTTATGGTGGCGGTGCATGTGAAAGTCTCTTCGGCGAATTGTTAATAGAGTCACCTAGTTTACGCGAGAATATCATTTTAACATCGAAAGCAGGGATTCGGCGCGATCCTCAGCGTTACGATTTTTCTAGAAACTACATTACTAACAGTGTGGAAAATTCACTAAAACGCTTAAACACTGACTATTTAGATTTATTCTTATTACACCGTCCTGATTATTTATTTAATGCAATAGACGTGGCTGAGACTTTTAATCAATTGAAAGCTAGCGGTAAAGTTAAACATTTTGGTGTCAGTAACTTTTCACCTTCGCAAGTGAGTTTACTGCAATCTGCATTAGATGAACCTTTACTTGTTAATCAGGTAGAAATTAATATTCACAATATCAATAGTTTTACCGATGGCACGTTAGATCAATGCCAACAACGAGGAATTACTCCCATAGCATGGTGCCCATTGGGTGGTGTTGTTTATCCTGCTTGGGGCAACACCTTTACTACAACAGATAAACAGCGCATTGAAACTGAATTATCGCGCCAAGCACAGCTATATGAGTGCCTGCCATGGCAACTTATTTTAGCTTGGTTGTTAAAGCATCCTGCTAATATTTGCCCTATTATTGGCTCAACCACACCTGAGCGAATTGTTGCAGCCAAAAAAGCACTTGAAATAAATTATAGCCATGAAGATTGGTATCAACTATTAGAAGCCAGAAATGGCCATCCTGTTGCTTGATACAAATAATAGAATCACACAAAAAAGTTTGATTATTTAATATTTAATCTATTACTTGATCTCTATCAACAAAAACACAAATGACAATGGTTTACATTTGCGGTGAGGTAATTATACTAACGCCAACTAAAATACGTTGAGTGAATTATGAAAGTCTTATCTCCTTTATACCTTGCTATTATCGCTAGCTTACCCATAACTGTCCCTGCATTTTCTTATGCTGAAAACGTAGAAACGGAAGAGAAAGAACTGGAAGTAATCGAGGTAAGAAGTTTTAGACAAAAACTTGATCAAGCGGGTCGTTTAAAAGATGTCATTCAGCAAACTGAAATTCTTGACTCACTTACAATAGAAAATAAAAATGCACTCAGCTTAACCGCAGCTATTAATAATGAACCTGGTGTTAATGTTTCAAACGAATGTTCAATGTGCGGTGTTAAACGTATTATGTTGAATGGAATGAAAGGTGAGCACACCACAATTCTTGTAGATGGCCTACCTTCCCACACACTCATCTCAGGTTTTTATGCCGTTGATGCTATTGCAACAACGGGCGTTGATAGAATTGAAGTAGCGCGTGGCGCAGGGGCATCACTTATTGCGCCAGAAGCTATTGGTGGAACAGTAAATATAATTACGAAAGAAGCCTACGAAAATACTGCTGCGTTTGATTTTGCCAAAGGTTCGCATGACTTCACTGCAATGAAAGCGATGGCAACGGGTATTTCTGACGATGGCAAAACAGGCATAACTTTAATCGGCCAATATGACAAACAAGATCAGGAAGATCATGATGATAACGGAGTCAGCGAAGCCCCTTTTATCGAAAACCTTTCTCTAACCTCATTCATTAGCCAAGATTTATCGCAAACTAGTAATATTCAAGTTCGACTATCTAAAGTGCAATCTGAAATTTTTGGTGGCCCAATATTAGGTGATGTTGTTACATCAATTGGCACAGCATTATCAAGTTATGATGAGATAGAATCTGAACAATTATTTATCGATGATGATGTTCGCAATGACTATATTGGCAAACCGTGGGAAACTACCGAATGGATAGAAACTTCACGTGATGAAGCCTTTGTTAAGTATATAACTGAACTCAGTGATTATACCGTAGCAGAATTTGCCGTAAGTTATGCTAACCACATTCAAGACTCTTTTTACGAAGGCATTGATTATCAAGCTGATGATACAATGTGGTATGCCCGTGCAAAATTAGACATGGAATTATCAGATTCACATTTCATCACCTTTGGTATTGATACACGCCGTGAAGAAATGCGCTCATCTACCGATGCTTTAGAAGCTGTTTCAGCCTATCAAAGTGATGCTTTTGACTACGATACTACAGGGATTTTCTTTCAAGACACATGGACACCCAATGATAAATTTGAGATTGCATTAGCTTTCCGTTTAGATCAAATTACCGCTGATTTTATTGACCCTGAAAAAGTCGGCACTGAGATTGATGAAACCTTCATCGCTCCGCGAATAGATATTCGTTATTTCCATAGTGATGAACTCGTATCTAGATTTTCAACAGGCCGAGGGTACCGTGCGCCTTTATCATTCTTCGAAACAGACCATGGAATTTTAGATGCTGAGCTCGGTTATCAAATAAACATTGACTCACTAGAAGAGTCAATTTCAGCAAGTTACTCACTAAGTTATGACAATAAAGAACTCGCAATCACAGCCTCTATTGCACATTCTGAGGTTGATAATTTAGCAAGTTTAGAAGAAACCGCCGATGGGGTACCTTTATTAACCCAATTAGATGATAGCGCCGCAGTAACCACTTTTGACGTAACCGCAGGGTATAATATTACTGAAAATTTTACCGTTAACATTGGTTTAGAAAAGTTTAATTATGATGATAACTTTAAATCATCTTATGCCATTGCCCCTGTTGAAGAAAGAGCCAGCATTGAATTGCAATATGAAAAAGATAACCTAAAAATATTCTGGTCTACCGTATGGTTTGGAGAAAAAGATCTTAATGACTACGGTTACGAAGGCTATAACAAATTAGGTGACCCAACAACAATCAAAACCTTGGTTGGTAAATCATTTTCAACATCAGACATCAAAGCGCAATACCAGTTAACCGAACATACCAAAGTTTATGCGGGTATTTCAAATGTGTTTGAAGAAACACAGATAGACTCTGGAGATACTCCATTATTTTACGATGCTAAGGGTGGATATGATGTTGCTTACATATATGGTGCATTACATGGCAGAGAATTATACGCTGGCATTGAAGTTAAACTATAACGATTGATATGACACTGAATATTTTCATTAAAAGTATTACTATAGTATTGGCATTAGTCAGTACTATAGCTAGTTTTACTCATATAAAAGCTATGCCTTTTGATTTAAAACCACTCAATAATATTAATAAAGAAGAACCAAGCAATACAAAAAACAGCCCAGCGGCTCTACCTACCGTTACTATGCTTTTTCAACCAAACTGTAGTTGGTGCAAAAAACAAGGACAAGCACTAGCTAAAGCGTTTGAGCAATGCCAAAATTCTCTAAATATAGCGCTAGTTGGTGTCAAAGGTAATACCAGAGAACTTAAAAGAGAAGTTCACCGTTACCACCATGATATTCCAGCCTTTGCCGCTGACCGTAAATTCTTAAGTGCTATTGGTGGTTTTCAAGCTTCACCAACAACACTTATATATGACACTAACGGACAATTAATAACCAAAAAACGGGGGTTTATTCCTTTCAAAAATTTAAGTAAAGCGTTAAATATTATATCTCAGGGAAAGTGTAAAATTTAATTATACTTTATACTACGTTATTTATTGCGTGACTTAATACCTTAAAGCACCCTAAAATAGACATAATTATTAACCTATTACATAACTAAGTTATACCAGTTGATTAAATTATTTAAATTTTAAATGATATTAATCATGTTGGTATTAATAGAGATTAAGGAATGTCTGTGTTTACACCCCAACTTGCCGCCTCAGAAAAAGCATCTACCTCGTTAGCACCCACCGAACTGCTAAAAGATGAGATTAATCAAGTTACCAATATTTATAATATTATTATTGAATTTTTCACCAATTACAGTTTTCAACTAATTGGTGCGCTTATTATTTTCATTATTGGTTATTTGTTAGCAGGTAAAATATCAGCTTGGGTATTGAAATTATGCCTAAAACAAAAAATTGATATTACCTTAAGTCAATTTTTATCAAATACCACCAAAATGCTTGTTGTCATCATGATAACTATCGTTTCATTAAGTAAATTAGGCATTAGTGTTACCCCTTTTGTTGCAGCAATAGGCGCTATTTCGTTAGGTGCAGGTTTAGCATTACAAGGCTTATTATCTAACTATGCTGCTGGCTTTAATATTATATTAATCCGCCCTTTTGTTGTCGGTGATACCATTACTGTTCACGGTGTTACTGGCGTAGTAGAAGAGGTTTTATTAGCTTACACTGTGCTAAAAAATGAAGATGATGTCACAATTACAATTCCGAACAAACATATTGTTGGTGAAATTTTACATAACTCTAAAAATAATTCGCTGCTTGAACTACAAGTAGGCATTGCTTATGACCACAACCCTTTAGACGTAGTAGAATTACTTAAAGAAACCATGCTAACACTCGATACTGTTGATGAAAATACTAAGCTGCAAGTTGGTATTGATGAGTTTTCAGACAGCGCCATTACAATCGCTATTCGCTTGTGGGCTCCTACTGTAAGTTTGTATGAAACAAAATATAAGGCTTACGCTAGCATTTATAGCGCGTTAGACAAAGCCAATATCCATATTCCGTTTCCACAACGTGATGTTCATATTCATCAAATAGCTCAACAAGAATAACCCCTAAGATAACGCGACTACTTACTGAAAGTAGTCGCGTTATTATGCTCACTGTAACAAATAAATAGCAAAGCTCAGTGGCGCAAGTATGTTCTTATCCGTTTGAACTGATTGGTATACGAGAGTTTCAGTTTGCACCTTAGTAAGTACATCAAGTGGTTTCTCTTGTGTTGAGCTATTAAATACTACAATTAGTGTTTGCTTCTTTCCTGCTGCGGTGTAAGCTCTTTGAATGGCAAAAATACCTGGTGTATTTTCAGAATAAACAGTTGTCTGTAAACCAAACCTCAAGGCTGGATATTGCTGATATAAGTCAGCATATTTTGCAAATGTTTGATAAAACAAATGCCTAGTATCGAAGTTATTGTCAGCCGTGGTTTTATCTGTTGCTAATAAATCATCATCATTATAACTGTCTACGTTTGATGGCATCATGTCTTGACGCGAGTCTTGGTCTCCCCCATCCCCAACAAAACCTTGTTCATCACCATAATAGATAACGGGGACACCGCGACTAAAATAAATCATTGCGTGCGCAAGTAAATTACGCTGAATTTGCTCTCGCTCACTGTAGTTATACTTACTTTGTTTTAACAAATAAGCAAAACGCCCCATGTCGTGATTACCTGTAAAATTAACCAGTTGGTTAGCATTAGTATTTTCTATATTTTTATGGCTAGTTTGATAAAAGTGATCTTGAGCAAATAAATTTGTTAGTTCAATAGTACCTTTTTGCTCAACTAAAACACCTCTAATTGCACCTTGTAAAGCAAAGTCTAATACTGATGGAAGTTTTGCTTTTGTTGTAAAACTACTTAATTCTTTAGCGTCAAAACTGTAAACTTCACCAAACATAAAGAAGTTTTCAATCCCTAAGGATTTGGCATGCGCCATTAATGCCGGCGAAAATACTTGCCAAAACTCAGTGTTAACATGTTTAACCGTATCAATACGAAATCCGTCTGGTTTGAATTCATCAATAATAGCCTTGTAAATGTCTATCATGCCGTTAATAACGTTTTCGCTATTAGTATCTAAATCGTCAAGGCCAGCAAAGTCACCACGAATTGAGCTTTCACCAACCCAGTTAGAATCACCTTGGTTATGATAAACATTAAGTTCATTTAACCATGCGGGGGCTTTTAATGTTTCATTTCCTTTAGGGATTAGCGGGCTATATTTATCACCATTAGCAATTTCATTTACTGATTTAAAGGGACAACCTTCACCTTCTTCTTCGCCTTTTTGCTCGGGAAGCCAACCTAAACCATCTTCACCATGACATTCTTTGTATTTGATAACATCTGCCGTATGATTAGTGATAATATCGAAAAACACTTTGATATTGCGCTGGTGCGCCTGATCAATAAAGTATTTTAAATCAGCATTACTCCCCAAATGGGGATCGATTTCGGTGAAATCTAAAATCCAATAACCGTGATACCCTGATGTAGCAGATTGCATTGCTTGGTTACGTAAAACAGGCGTTAACCAAATAGCGGTTATACCCATGTTATCAAGATAGGGTAATTTTTCAGTCAGCCCCGCAAGATCACCGCCGTGATACATACCTTTTTGTCGTTTATCAAACCCGCCACGAGATGATGCCCGCTTGCTATCGTTTTCTGCAGCACCCAAATCATTGCTGAGGTTGCCATTGTTAAATCGATCAGGTAAAACAAAATAAAAAACTTCATCCTGAAACGCTCGTTGCTGATAAGGTTTAAGTTTGGCCGCTTTTGCTGTTAAGTCCTGATGAATACCTGCTGCAAATGTTGTTAAATTAACAACTAACGATACCGTACAAAAAATAATAGTGAATACTTTGCTCATTTTCATTTTATTGTGCTACCCAATTAAGTAAGTTATAACGATGCATAGAAACAACCAAAAGCAGGCAATGTAATTTGGTTATCACTTATCGTAGTCGTCGTTAATAATTTATGGTCGCTAAGTACAACAATATTCTCATCGGCAAGATTAAGTGCGAATGTTTGTGTTTGATTACTAAAATTAAAACAAACAACAAGCTTCTCCTTGCTATCCTGCCTAATAAAAGCAAGTATTGGCTCTGGCGTGTCAATAAAAGTAATATCGCCATACAATAATGCACTGTGTTGTTTACGCCATTGAGTAAAATGACGGTAGCTGTTTAAGACAGAACCAGATGAATTATTTTGTAAATCTACCGATTTCGCATGATGTTCTTCAACCACAGGTAACCAAGGTTTGGCTTGACTAAAACCTGCATTAATTTGATCATGCTGCCATGGATGTGGCGTTCTACAGCCATCTCGCCCTTTAAATTGCGGCCAAAAAGTAATACCGTAAGGATCTTGAATATCTTTGAAATCAATATTAGCTTCAGTTAAACCCAGCTCTTCTCCTTGATAACTACAAACACTACCCCGTAAAGAAGATATCATGGCAAATAACATTTTAGCTAAATCGGCATTTTGCTCAGCATTTTGGCTCTTACCCCAACGGCTCACAACACGTTGCACATCATGGTTTGAAATTGACCAACAGGGCCATCCGTCTGATACTCGTTCTTCAAGGGTTTGTACAACTTGCTTAACGTATTGAGCAGAAAACTCATCTGTTAACAAATCAAAACTATAACCCATGTGTAATCTGTGTTCGCCTTGGGTATATTCCGCCATGGTTTTCAATGAGTCTTCAGACGAAATTTCCCCTAAAGCAACAGTACCTGGATATTGATTTAATAGCGTTCTAATAGATTCAATAAATTCTAAATTTTCATCTTGGGTATTATTGTAATAATGATATTGATAAGCGTACGGATTTTTCTCATCAAACCCTATGCTTTGCCTTAGTGCTTTGGGTTTAGCGGGGTTATCTCGTAATTGTGCATCATGATAACAAAAGTTAATAGCGTCTAACCTAAATCCATCAACGCCACGTTTTAACCAAAACTCGACATTATCGAGTACAGCTTGCTGCACTTGAGGATTATGAAAATTAAGGTCAGGTTGGCTTGATAAAAAGTTATGCAAATAATACTGTTGACGGCGTGGTTCCCAAGTCCAGCCAGTACCGCCAAAAATAGATAACCAGTTATTTGGTGCCGTGCCATCTTCTTTAGCATCAGCCCATACATACCAGTCAGACTTATCATTAACTTGATCTTCTCGGCTTTCTATAAACCATTGGTGCTGATCTGAGGTGTGACTCAGCACCTGATCTACCATGATTTTAATATTATGTTCATGCGCCTTGGCAATGAGCTCGTCAAAATCAGCTAACGTGCCAAAAATAGGGTCAACATCACGATAATCACTGATGTCATAGCCAAAATCTTTCATTGGTGATTTAAAAAACGGTGAAACCCAAATTGCATCAACACCTAAACTTGCAATATAATCTAGCTTACTAATTATGCCGCGCAAGTCTCCGATGCCGTCTTGATTAGCATCATAGAAGCTTCGCGGATAAATTTGATAAATTACCGCACCACGCCACCACATTTGTTCACTCATCCTAAAAACTCCACGATCATATTGAATTCATAATTACATGGATAGAATACGCAATTCATCTGATAGCGAATAGTCTTTGCATACGTATGTATTAATATTCCTAGCATCTGCATACGTATTCAAAACACAGAATTTGCTACAGTAAGGTTATTATCCCTATAATTATTCAATAAATTTTATTAGGAATTTTATGTTACGCTTACTAATTCAAATGAGAAATTACGCTGTATTAGCGTTCCTATTGATGACACTTATTGTTTGCCAAATAAGTGTGCAAGCAAGTGAAAACAACAAGCAAAACACTTCAAGTTATTTTCAAAGCTATCAATTAAAAAATCAAAGCGTTGAAATCACTACATCACTGGGGAAGTTATCTTTAAGCGCATTTAGCAATAATGCAATACAAGTACATTATCAGTACCAACAAAAAACCAATGATGCTAGTTTTTTGCCTTCATTTGCCATTAAAGAAAATACAACTCAACAAAATTTCAAAATAACTGAAACAACAAAACAACTAGTGCTTTTTGCTGGCGAGTTACAAGCAGTTATTAATAAAGCTCCATTTAATATCAGTTTTTATCAAAACAACCGATTATTGATTTCACAAGAATCGGGACTTTTTAGCGGTAATGTAGTTGAAGACGAAAAGCACTATAAAACGCAAGGCTTTCGCTTTACATTAACTGACAATGAAAAGTTATTAGGTGGTGGTGAACGTGTACTCGGCATGGACAGACGAGGTCATCGTATGCCGTTATATAACCGTGCACATTACGGATATGAAACACAATCTAATCAAATGAATTTTAGTTTACCTGCAGTATTTTCAAGCAATAAATATATACTGCTATTTGACAATTCAGCCAAAGGTTGGATGGATTTAGGCAAAACAGATCCCAACATAATGCAATTTGAAGCTGTGTCAGGGCGCATGGCGTATCTTGTGTTTGCTGGCGACACTTATCCGGAATTAATCAATAACTACGTAGATGTTACTGGTAAGCAACCCATGCCACCGCGTTGGGCATTCGGCAACTATGCCTCTCGTTTTGGTTATCGAACAGAGCAAGAAGTTCACGATACCGTTAGTAAGTTTCACGAATTAGACTTTCCGCTCGATGCACTAATTCTTGATCTTTACTGGTTTGGTAAAGACATAAAAGGTCACATGGGTAACTTAGATTGGGATAAAGCCGCATTCCCTACTCCAACAAAAATGATCGACAACCTGAAAAAAAAAGGCATTAACACCGTCCTCATCACTGAACCTTTTGTGCTAACCAGTTCAAAAAAATGGCAGGATGCAGAAAAAAATCAAGCCTTAGCAAAAGATGCTGATGGTAAACCTAAACGTTTCGATTTCTACTTTGGCAATACTGGTTTAATTGATGTATTCAATGACAATGGCAAAAGCTGGTTTAATAATATTTATAAAGGCTTATACCAACAAGGTGTGAGCGGTTGGTGGGGTGATTTAGGCGAGCCCGAAGTTCACCCAAGTGATACTTTACATACTTTAGCTAATGGTAGAATAGTCAATGCTGATGCTATCCATAATGTTTATGGTCATCAGTGGGCTAAAATGGTTTTTGAAAATCAATTAGACCTTGCCCCCAAAAAACGTCCGTTTATTCTAATGCGTTCTGGTTTTGCCGGTTCTCAGCGTTATGGCATGATCCCTTGGACGGGTGATGTCAGCCGCTCGTGGGGCGGGCTAAAACCGCAAGTAGAACTTAGCTTACAAATGGGTATATTAGGCATGGGCTATACTCACTCTGATTTAGGCGGTTTTGCCGGTGGCGAAAAATTTGATAAAGCATTGTATATTCGTTGGTTGCAATATGGGGTATTCCAACCTATTTATCGCCCACATGCGCAAGACAATATCGCCCCAGAAGTAGTATTTCACGATAAAGAAACGCAAGACATTCTTCGAAAATTTATCAAACTCAGATATAACTTACTGCCTTATAATTATACTTTAGCCTATGAAAATAGCACTACGGGCATGCCGCTTATGCGACCGATTTTCTTCGAAGACGAGAGCAATATCGCCTTAATGAACAATGCCACAAGCTATCTTTGGGGTGACGCTTTTCTCGTAACGCCAGTAGTTGATATAGGGGTAAAATCAGTTTCAGTTCCACTACCTAAAGGCGTGTGGTTTGACTACTTTAGTGGCGAGAGACATCAAGGCAATCAAACAGTAAATATTGCAACCAGCCTAGAAACACTACCGGTATTAGTGCGAGCTGGCTCATTTATCCCAATGATTGATGACATACAATCAACCAAAGATTATGACCACAACAAGCTAACACTCCACTACTATGCCGACAAATCAGTCAAAAGCAGTAAAGGTGAAATGTATGACGATGACGGTGAAATGTTTCAAGCTAACACCCATGGTTTTTTTGAGTTATTATCCTTCGAAGCCCGTCAACAAAGTGAAAGCTTAAGTCTCCATTTGTCAAGAAATAACACTCGCTATGTGGGCATGCCTAAAAATAGAGATATAACCCTAGTTATTCATCATTGGCAAAGCCACCCCAGTAAAGTTATAGTGGGCGAAAAAACAGCAACCAACTTCAACTGGAATAAAGCAAAACAAACATTAACTGTAAAATTTAAATGGCAACATCAACCGTTAACGTTAAGCATACTGAATTAGGTAATAAGTAAGTTATGAATACCCAGAATAAAAAAATTGTTAATTTAATTGCCGATATCGGCGGTACTAATATTCGTATAGCGCAAGCCGATGCACAAAGTGAAGCAAAATACACAGATATTGAAACCTATCAATGTGCAAAATTTTCAAGTTTGGCTGACGTTATCGCGCTGTATATTGAAAGCAAAAACATAGCTGAGGCGAATATTAATGCTTGTTTAGCTATCGCTTGCCCAACTGACAACGATATTATTTCGATGACTAACTTGCCATGGCAGTTTTCTCAAAAAGAATTAATTAAAACGTTAAACTTAAACAGCTTGAGTATGATCAATGATTATACCGCTATAGCCATGGCAATTCCGTTATTAAACGACAGTCAAAAGGTAAAAATTGGTGGTGGTGAAGCGGTTGCAGGTATGCCTATTTCTGTTTGCGGCCCGGGTACAGGCTTAGGCGTGGCTAATTTAATTCCTATTACCATAGGTGATAAAAGCCAATGGCATTGTGTTAGTGGCGAAGGTGGTCATGTCGATTTCGCGCCCGTTGGTGAGCTAGAAATTGCCGTATTACGCTACTTAAATGACATTAAAGAACGTGTATCCTATGAGCAATTACTCTCAGGTTATGGTATTGAACAGATTTACCAATCTTTAGCTAACAAGGGCGATGACGAGGAAGAAGCACCTTTATCCGCACAAGAAATTAGCCAACGAGGTATTGAAAAAACCTGTATTATTTGCCAACAAACCATGTTGATTTTCTGTCAAGCGCTTGGCGGCTTTGCCGGTAACTTAGCGCTTATCATGAACAGCCAAGGTGGTGTTTATATTGCGGGTGGTATTGTACCTCGCTTTATCGATTTTCTAAAAGCAAGTAAGTTTAGAGAGCGCTTTGAAAGCAAAGGGCGTTTATCGCATATTACTCAGCAAGCACCCACTTATGTAATTACTGAAGCACAACCCGGTTTATTAGGTGCTGCGGCTTATATATTACAACAGTAATAAAAGTCATTAGTTAGATGAAATAAGGGCGATTAATTATAAAGTTAATCGCCCTTTTTGATCTCGATGATGCATTTGAGCTATCTGAGCTATCTGAGCATATTTAAGATCGTAGTAGCCTAGCTTTTCTACTCGCTTATGAGGCCGGTTGAAGCTCAAAGTCGTCAGTGATAAGTATTAGTAAAACGCTAACTTTTGCCACAAAGAAGACGTTAAGCATTACAGCTGAAATTCATATTTAGATTAGATTTTGTATTGAAAAAATCACCGTAGTTACTTGTTAGGTTATATACAACACAATAACTTAATAACCCCGAACAACTAAAACAAATACACATACCACGACCATAGCTAGAATGTATAATATCGCAGGGCCAGAGTTTCCGTTTTTTACCTCTGATGCTAAATAAGCATTGAACTCTTTTTTACTTTGTTGACGACCATGCTTTGAAGATAAGTTGTGTTCACCAAGAGGTGTTGTTCCGTTAGTAACATATTGTTTTGCAGCAGCCAAAGTCGGTAAGGGCCCAAAGTCATGCTGCTCGTCATTATTTAATACGTACCAGCTTGAGCCATCTTTGATAATATACCGACCGTCAGATACAGTATATTGGCCTGCTTGAATCCTTTTTACAGCAACCATGCTTGCTCCCGTAACCTAACAGCTTATTATTAAAATATGATTTATAATCAAAGCATACTCGTAATTAGAACAAATGCCACCTTCGAGACATTAGGATTTTCATAAATTAATACGTTGTGATTAGTTTTTGTATTGATAAAACCGTAATAATGGGGTTGGGCAAAACTTTAGACCAAGTGGAGTGTACTTTCCTCAATTCACTACAAAGCTATTATGGGTGGCAGAATAAAATTGCCAGCTCAATATAAGTGACATTAGAAAATATTCTGTAGCCCCTTAAGTATTACCTCTAAATCGTTCTACCTTCTGTAATCAATATTTGGTGCTCTAAATAACATTGGTAATTTTCAGAGGTTGATTTTAAAAAGCCATATATTACAAGTCATTACGGTGTAAAAACAACTTCTGAGCAGCTAATTCACCAGCTACATAGGGTTCATACTCTTCAATAAACTCCTCTGGAGTAATATCGAAAATGGCATCATTTCTAATAAATACAATATTGGCAAACATTATTATATTATTTATACGCAACGGATAACCAAAATTCTGCCTATGTAATTCAGAAATTAAAATTGCACGGTCAAGCCTGAAAAAGCTTTTAGCTAATTCATTATCACAATTAAATAGCTTAACGATTTCATCATTTAACGCGACGTTGGGCATTCTTACTCTTAACTTTTGCCGTAACATCGGCTCCCATTGCTGGCTCTTATAATGACCGTATGAAATCCCTTCAAAGATTTGGACCATTGTCCATTCATTAGTTTCTAACGATGCATAAACACCATTTAGTTTTCTAGATTCGTCAGGGTAGTCATTCCAATCATCTTGATATTTATATCTAAAATCATGCTCAACTTCATGCCAACCTTCAGATAAAACAGTACGTATTTGTAATTCAAAAGTCAGATCAACAAAATCAAGCAACTCTGACTTTAATGTAATCTTTTGACTCTTCGGAATATCATATACTAAGTTATACCTAACAGGTTTAAATGTTTCAGGATTAAAGCCGTCAATACTGGCATCTTTTTTTCTTTCAGAATAACATTTTGAAATAACATGGTGGACAATCTTAACATCATCAGCAAAATATAAAACTATCCTAACACCTATCAAATCTTGAATTTTACATGTAGTCCCGTATTTTGGATCAGACTTTATTTTCTTATCTAATGAGTTGCTATCTTTAACGCGTGAAAAAATCCTAAACATTATACCCATCTGGTCTAATGCATTTTTAATATCGTTCTCTATTTTTCTAGCGAAAGTTTCAGGGCTATATTTCATACTAAACTCTCCCTAAAAGAACTTTGATGTCAGTTAATCTTGATTTATCTATTGCAATGTATTCACCGTCGGAGGCATTGGCTAAGTAATTGACTTTCTTTAATACTTTTATCTCTTTTGTTATCTCTCTCTTAGTATAGCCCTGTGCTTGTAACGATTTATAAATACTAGATAAAGGTATATGTAACCGATCAAAACTGTTTGATCCCACATTCCAGAATTTTTCAAATATACACTTCATCAATGGGTTTATGGCATCATCAGAATCATCATCACTTTGGTTTTCAATTGAATGGATAAAGTCATTATTGTCCACGCAGTTAAGAAAAATAAATAAATTACTATTTCTAAATTCACCAACCACAACACAGTCATAAAATTTACAGCTTATTAAAGTAATATTTTCAATATTATCTAAATAAAAAGTAACATTTGAAAAACTACAATTACTAAAAGAAATGTTGTTCACGCACACAGTATCGAATAAATCAATATTGTTGATATCGATAGAACTTATAGATGTATCGTTAAACTTATTACTCGCCACCCCACCAAGCATTTTTATTTCATATTTAAGACGATCAGATTCTGATAAAAATTCACTCATAGGTTTTAGCTTATTCCATAAAGCGAGCCTATTTTCTTCTGTTCTAGGCTCGTATGAAGACATTGCGGGCTCTACAAACCTTTCGTCACTAGCTATCCATTCGCTAGTAGATGTTAAAATATCCTGAGCGATATAATTTCCGAACACGAACTCATTGATAAATTCAATTCGTCCATCCCCTTGATTACTTCTATCAAAAAAAGCATGTGTGGCAAGAGTGTTTGCTAATGAATCTATGGTTGGACGATTCTTAGCTGAATATAACTTCCTAGTATCTTCAAGTAATAAGCCACATTCATTTTTAAAGAAATCAACAACTTTTTCTTTTTGATCAGATGTGTAATCTTTAGAGCACATATCACTAGCAAGCTTAGTTAACAACAATGATTGTTTTTCAGGAGGCATCAATAAATCTTGCCTATTCTGCTCGCGTTCAAGCATTGTAGAAAAGTAATGCTCGACTATTAAATTAGGTGTTATACAAAGATTAGAGAAACTATCATCAGTTAAAGATCTCAAATAGGCTAATAATACTGGATTTGAAAGTTTCTCGATTTTAATACCACAGTTGATTAGCTGTTCACGACGAGAAAAGCTTAACCAATCTTCAATACGGGGAGAATTTAAACGAAACCTTCTGAATTTAAACTTATCCTCATATTTCTCCACCCACTCATTGAAAACAGCTCCATCGAACATTGCAGAACGTCTAGAAGTGATAATTATTTTCGCATTACCGCTGAGCAAATCACTAATAGTTTCAAGCATCGGCTCAGCATTTTCATAATTATCTATATCATCTTTTGCTGCTGTATCGCTTAAAAGCTCATCAAAGCCATCAAGCACCATTATCACTCGACCATTTTTTAATTCATATTCCACCACATGAGACTTTACTTGATTAAAAGCACGATCAACTTCACGTACAAAAACATGACTAAAAATTTTAGCCTGTCGATCTCTAGAAAATTCAGTGAAAAAAGGTATTGGATATCCGTCTTTTTTAATTAAAGTTTTAATCAATTCATAAGAAGTACATGTTTTACCAAACCCTGCAGGAGCTTCAACAAGAATTAATTGGGCACCATCATCTCCAACGTTAGTTAATATGTCGGAGATTATATCTCCATCACATTTAATAGGACTGTTATGGGTATTATAAGGTGCGTTAATATAACTATATTCATTATCACCTTCAGGTAGTGACTTTAAAATACCACTAACGTATTCGTCATATTCACCTTGAATTCGTTCCTTCCAGCTAGATACATCAAAAAAACCTTCGAATAAACTTTTTTCAATTTCCTCAAAAGATTGATAAATTTTAGTTTTAACAGAAACCCCTAAACCCATTAAGCTATCAATTTTTTTATTTATAGCCTGCTTATCATCTGGATCATTACCTAACTGAACAACCTCAGCATTATGAAAAAAGCCTGATTTGAAAGTAAAAGTGAGGTAAGAGTTATTTGAATAATTCTTTTTGTATTCAAACCCATATTTCCTGTATTTTTCGATGATTTGTGACGATTCCAATGACATATTAATTCTCCATGTAGCGTAAGCTACTTTTTAGGTAAGAGGCTATGGGTTAAAGGCTCAGGAAATAACAAAGACAAGTCTCTTTTATTCATTTTACAACTAACTATGCCAACCATTGATATATGCACGACAAATTCCAATTCATGTTACCAGTTAACAGCTTTATTAAGCGGACGATTTTTCTTTTTTTTTAGAGGAATAAGTGTGTCGAAAGTAATTTTTTATCACATTAGGTTACTTTATAACTATTAAATTTTCAACGGCTTAAAAACTTTTGTAGAAAGGTGTATGTAGGAAGAAGGATGAAATTCTCTTTACAGGTGAGGATGAAAAAAACAATCAAAATTTCAATGTCAGAACAAAGAAATAACTTTATCAATTCATTAGGAAATGTATGGTAAATGTCTAAAGGATAATGTCTCCAAAGCGCACAAAGTGATCGTTAATATTTCAAACGTGAATGACCGCTAGGGTGGCAAACCAGTCTTTATGTAAACAAAATATTGCTGTGAAAATTAAACTGGCTGATGATGGAAATAATCAGCATTCTGCTGTTACCCTATGCTCAGTTAGTCTGGCTCAAACTTAAGCATTTTTGATCACTTCGTCGATGCTAGTTGGTGTCTCTACTTTTTGAATGAATTGCTGTAAATCAGTTAACTTGCTTAGCGCAGCATAAATCATTAAAAACTGGCGTAAAGAAATTTCGCCAGTGTTTTCAAACTTGCGAATATAATAGCAAAAAAAAGAACAACCTTAAAACGCTTCGCGGTCAGTAATATACATTTTCACCAAATCAGCCATGCTTAAGGCAATAGTTGTTTTCTCGTTGCTCAAGCCTGAAACAACTCCCTGTTTATTTATTTCTGGTTGGTTTTGACTTACTTTCCATTTTCCTGTTATTGACAAGATCTCAATTTCTAAACCGACAATGGCTGCTAACATGCGTTGAATATATTGCATTGGCGCATCTGTAATTGACCAAGGTTTGTCTTGGTTTTGTTCATGTTGAATCGTTAAGTGATTTAACATATCCAATTTAAATTCAGTATCAAATCGATAATGCAGCAGACCTTTTACATGCACAGCAACATAATTCCATGTCGGCACTGCTTTACCCTGTTCTTTTTTAGTTGGGTAATAGTTTGGCGAGATATAGCAATTAGGCCCATGAAAAACGAGCAATACCTCAGATTTATCTGTCAGGTTTTGCCATAATGGGTTTGCTTTTGCAATATGCCCCTGCAAGCTAAGTTTTCCTTTCGATTTGTTAAGGAAAAAAGGTATATGATTCACCTCTATTCCTGTTGCTGAATAGGCAATCAAACTTGCCAATGGGTACTTCACCATGAGTTCATGTAAAGCAACAGGATCATCTTGTTGAAAAGCTTTAGGCATATGCATTTTTCATCCCCTTTTATTTCGATTCTCTATTAAATTTGTCATAAACAAAGCATTACATTTTTGCTTCTAAACCGTTTTTAATTGCTAGCCATTCACTATTGATAATTGAAAAAATGGCAGTATTGCGAAAACTACCATCGGGCAAAATTCGCTGATGGCGTAAAATCCCTTCAAACGTGGCACCTAACCGACTAATAGCATTACGTGACTTTATATTATGTTCGTGTGTTTTAAACTGAACTCGAATAGCCTTTAGTTCATCAAAAGCATGCTTTAACAAGCAATACTTAGCATGAGTATTCACATAAGTACGTTGGTATTTAGGCGTGATAAAAGTAAAACCAATTTCTAACGTTCTATTTTCATGACTAATTTCACAATAGCGTGTGCTACCAACTAGCTCACCACTTTGATTATCAAAAATTGAAAAAACAACCTGCTCTCCTTGTTTAACCTTCTCAAGCGATTGTACCAACCAAGTTTCAGCTTGTGTTTTTGAAGTGCATTGATTTGGCAATGACCACTTCCATAGCTCAGGAAAAGCGCCCGCTTGATAAAAAGCATCAAGATGTTCTATTGATAACGGTTGTAACGTTATTTTATTTGTTGAAATGGTGACTGGTTTAGGTTCAAACATAAATAAACTCCTTAAAAATTTAGTTGATATTCTGCAATTTGTGGTATAAACACAACGACCAGTTTTAAATAAACACTTATACCAAAGACGGATTTTTCTATTGAAAACGCTTAACCTAACGTTAGATAACTCAACTAAAAAACTGTATTTGCAGATAGCCTTCGCTATTCGATATGCCATTGAAAGTGGTAATGTTGTTTCATCTGAAAAGCTACCCTCAGCGCGAGTACTTGCTGAGCAGTTAGCTGTTAACCGCCATACTGTTATGGCCGCTTATCATGAGTTAGTTGCACAAGGTTGGGTTGAGGCTCGACATAGACAGGGCTACAGTGTCGCTGCAATACTGCCTATATTTTCCACAAAAAATGTCGATAAGAACCTCAAGAATAATCAAAAGAATGTAGTACAAAGGCACACTTGGCGACTAGCAAAAAGCAATGACAACAAGGCTATGCCAACAGCAAGTGGCTACGAATTTAATTTTGCAGGCGGTAATCCAGATATTAATTTATTTCCATTCAATGAATTCAGAGGTTTTATGAATCAAGCCTTAAATCGGCCCGATATTAAGGAGTTGAATTATGGTCATAACAACGGGTTTTCACCATTTATTCATGAAGTGAGTAAATATTTACGTAGGGTACGATCAATCACCAACAAAAAAATTATTGTCGTCAATGGTACTCAGGAAGCCTTATATATTATCGCTCAAGTTTTAATAAAAACGGGTGATAAAATAGCGGTAGAGAGCTTAGGTTATCAACCAGCTTGGAACGCATTTAACAATGCAGGAGCTGAGTTAATTGCGGTGAAACAAACGGATCACGGTATTGATATTAATCATCTTGAGCAGTTGATTAAAACACAAAAAATTCGCTTACTCTACCTAACACCATTACATCAATACCCTACCACCACAACGCTTGCAATGAGCCAGCGTAAAAAAATATATCAATTAGCACAACAGTATAACTTTCCTATTATTGAAGATGACTATGACCACGAATTTCACTATAACAGCCAACCACTAGCGCCTATGGCCGCCAATGATCCGTCTGGTTTAGTTATTTATCTTTCTAGTTTTTCAAAAATTATGTTCCCTGGAATTCGCTTAGGGCTTATTGCTGTGGATAAATCACTTGTTCTCCCCATTGTAAATTATCGCGCCTTACTCAATCACAAAGTCAATGTACCGCTTCAAGATGCTGTAGCGCGCTGGATGAAAGATGGTGGTTTTGAGCGCCATTTACGGAAAGTTACCCGACATTATCAAAAAAGGCGGCAATACATGATTGAATTGCTCAGCCAATTTATTGAGGATGGACTAGAGATTGAATTTTCCATTCCTGCTGGTGGTATGGCGCTGTGGGTAAATATTGGTGATAAGGCACAAAAAATAGCAGAAGTTGCAAGACAACAAGGCATATTTATATTAGCAGAACATGCCTTTCATTTAGATCAAAACAACGATCAAGATAAATACATTCGCTTAGGTTTTGCCGGACAAAACGAACAACAACTAAAACAAGGTTTATTACGATTGAAATCAATATTGATTGAATACGTATGTAAGAGATAGCTGTCAATGATGATAATGAGTATATTGTTCGCATTACAATAATTAATATAAGCGTCTGATACATGACCACATCTAACCACATGAAGAGCTTGAATACTCCCCAACAAAAACCTCGCCTCAGCTTTTGGCAAATTTGGAATGTTAGTTTTGGCTTTTTAGGCGTGCAATTTGGCTTTGCGCTACAAAATGCTAACGCCAGCCGCATACTTTCTGACTTAGGTGCTGACCTACACTCACTATCTTTGTTTTGGTTAGTTGCCCCTATTATGGGCTTAATTATTCAACCTTTGGTTGGCTCAGCCTCTGATCGAACCTGGAATCGCTTAGGGCGTAGAAATCCCTATATACTAGCAGGTGGCTTTGCCGCGGCTATTGGTATGTTATTAATGCCAAATTCATCTACCTTAACGAGCTTTATCACCCCATTATTTTTCGGCGCCATGATGTTAGCACTAATGGATGCATCGTTTAATTTAGCATTCCAGCCATTTCGCGCTTTAGTGTCTGATATGGTACCACCAGAGCAGCGTAACCTTGGTTATTCGGTACAATCATTTCTAATCAACATTGGTGCCGTTTTCGGGTCTATTTTGCCTTTTTTATTAACCAATGTCATTGGTTTAGAAAACTCAGCTAGCGCAGGTTCAGTTGCCCCCTCTGTTATTTGGGCATTTTATATTGGTGCTTCAGTGATGTTAGGCTCAGTTCTATGGACGGTATTTAGAACCAAAGAATACGCCCCTGGCACCAATGGTTTAGCCGAATTAGAAACGACTGAAAAGAAAAGCTCACTCTACGAAAAATTATCAACCTTTTTTGGTTTAATGAAAACTATGCCAAGCACCATGAAGCAATTAGCCTTAGTGCAATTTTTTTCATGGTTTGCTTTATTTATTATGTGGGTGTATACCATGCCAGCTATCGCACAACATATTTGGGATTTAGATGCTAAATGGTTTGATCCTCACTATTTAGAGTCTATCGGTACAATTCCCGAAGATATCGCTAAAATAAAAGGCACAGCAGGTGATTGGGTAGGTATTATTTTTGCCGCATATTCCTTATTTGCCGCATTTGCCTCATTATTTATGGCAAAAGTCGCTGACAAAATAGGTCGAAAACTCACTTATGCTTTATCGTTACTGGCTGGAGGCATTGGCTATTTAAGTATCATGCTAATGCAGAATCCTGAATTAACCATGGTAAATTTAGGTATTACTCAAATTGAAGTACCACAAGGTGCAGTCTCTTTAATTATTTCGATGGTTGGTATTGGTATCGCTTGGGCTGCCATATTAGCTATGCCTTACGCTATTTTGGCTGGCTCATTGCCAGTTAAGCAAACAGGTGTCTACATGGGCATTTTCAACTTTACTATTGCCGCACCACAAATTGTTTCAGGCATTTTTGCTGGTTGGATTTTAACCGCTGTATTTGATAATCAAGCAATCTACATCATTATGTTAGCTGGTGGTTCAATGATCTTAGCAGCACTTTCAGTGTTTTTTGTTAAAGATGGTACAGCAGAGAAAGTAGCCACTTGCAGTGAGGAAGTTGTTGCCTAACGGCAATGTCATTGCTTTGATTAAACACGCTTAGTTTTTAAAGTTTTAGTGAATATTTTAACTTTCATATTTGATAGATACCCCAAACTTGATTAGTAATATCACCTTACTAAGCTGATACAAAGAGTACAAGAAAATAGAGAAAAGTATGGAATTAAATGACTTAGTATTTGAAAATGATTTTAATATAGTGAAAATAGTTCATCGGCTTATTTTTAGTTGTATTAATATGACTTCAAAGTGCGCATTGCTGACATTAACAATAAACTTTTTGCCATATTTTTTCTAATGCTTAAGTCTATCAATAGAGCTTAAAATTCCAGAAGAATGTTGACCTATAACATGAGTATAAATTTGAGTCGTTTTAACATCGTTGTACCCTAGTAGCTCCTGTACTGTTCTTATGTCGGCACTATTTAATAGTAATTGCGTGGCAAAGCTGTGCCTAAAAGTATGAGCAGTAACGCGTTTATGAATATTTGTTTTTATTAATACTTTTCTAAGGGCTTTGCTTAGCGCTGTCCAATATAGATGATGACGATATCAACGGTAAGATGAGTCAAAAAGTTACTAACTTCCTCTTCTCCCATATCCTTAGGGTGACGCTTTTGATTAAATAGAATAAAGCGCTTTATCCATACTAAATAGGTTTTTTCAGTTTGTATGCTGTAATGCATCGTACGAATAATATGACGTATGCTTTCTAAAAAAGGAGATGGAGACATAATTAAACATCTTTATAAAAATATATTACTGAGCCGGCTCAGTAATATATTAAAAATGGCAAACATCACTCAATATAACTGCCTATCTATCTGAATTTGCGTTGATTTGTAGTTTTTATAAAGTACAGATGTTACTGAGCCGGCTTAGTAATATCTGTACTTCGATTTATATTGTATTTTTATTGTTTCTAATCCGTTGAAGTTATGAGATATTATTGCGAATTAAATAAGAATTATGAAACGGACATTACTGAGCCGTATACATAATAAGCTGTTATTTGCACATGGAAGCCGCTCTTTGGCGTACATGTACTGTATAAGATTACAGTATATGTAACCCCGTTTTAGCGCCAACAAAATCTAAGAAATGAACTTGACTAGTACTATACTCAACGTCACTTCCTTAAGTTAGGTTTGGGCAACATAAGCGGGGCCATGCTTAATGATTGACCCAAACCTAACTTAAGGATGATGAAGTCCTATCAAGTGCTGAATTTTCGCCGCTTCCATTGGTTCGCAACTTGGGTTATATTTATTTATCAAATTGTTATGGATAACCACGTAAGGTCTCAGGTTGCCAAATAACAAGCGATTGAATAGGGACGATTTCGCGTTTATTTCCTCGTTCCTCGTCATTTTAACAAACGCGAAATAGCCCATTAATGGGCCGTTATACCACTAGGGAAAGTTTGTGCGTGATCAACTAAAAAATTTAACGGAAAAAGATTATTGGGTTTACGGAGTCACCGAGTCTGACTTTGATCACGCTATAACTATCGTTCGTGAAATGATTGATGCTCGTACTGAACAGTATAAAACGGAGGAAGCTCGAGTAAGGGCAGAGAGTCCAGATGTTGCTGATGACATACTTGATGATGTCGCATACTACAGATACACTGATAATCAGTATCTTTGGCAATTTTCACTCTGGAGGCTCCAAGGGCTTATTGAAGCCGTAATTGCTCATCAGCTAGTCGAAACTTCTAGCACTAAGAAACTTTTTGGCCTCAAAGCAAAATTAGAGGCATTGCAGGGCTTCGGATATAGCATTGAACAACAAGAAATAGATGAGCTTTTACTCTGGGCCAATTTAAGAAACGCCTTGTCTCACGCACCACCGGAGCAGTACAGACCAGCTCCTTTACGCGAAGAAGACATCGTTGAATATCACGCATTTGTAAAAGGGTTGTACCTTCGGTGGCAAAAAGAGAAAGCCAGTGCAAGCGTGGTATAAAAATTAATATACGGTCCGCAGGGTCCGTACTATTCAGCTGTTATACATAAAAAGAGTCACGAAGAAATGGAATATTCTGAAGAGTACAAAGCATCCATAAAAGCACTTGAAGCCAAGATAAAAGAGTGTGCCGAGACCTCTCATAAATACGAAGGAATACCAGCTCCTGAAGGTCTACATTTTTATGCGTCTGTTTTGTTTACAAGGATGGTTACGATAAGCATGAGCATTCTCAGACTGGCTAATGGAAACAGTTATGGCGCATATACCATTGAGCACTGGGATTACGCATCAGCGGCATCACTAACCCGTAATCTAATTGATTGTCTTAATACATTCCTGTATCTCTGTGAAAAAGGTCTGGCCAAAGAAGAATGGGAGTGTCGCTGGAACATCTTCAACCTACACGATGCCATCACGCGCAAAAAGGTATTCGAGTTTCGTGGGTCCAGTCAGGATGCATCGGATGCAGCGGCACATGCAGAAGAAGTTAAGAACAGATTAAACTCCAATAGCTATTTCACTTCACTATCAGAAAAACAGCAGAAACATTATCTAAAAGGAGCTGATCCATTTCTTCTATCTAAAGAAGAAATAGTTCAAAGGGGCGGTGGAGACACCCAAGATTTTTTAGGCTTGTACAAATTCCTATCTGTACAAGCTCATAGCTACCCAATGAATTTCTACAAAATGGGCGACGAAGAGAGAGGAAGAGGAGTTCATAGTGAAGTAGAGGAAGAATACACAACCCTATGTTTAGAATTAACAAATAGCCATCTTGAAGCAGCTCGCATAAAGTACAATGAAGTTTGGCGCCATGAAAATGTATAACAAGGCAAGCCACGGCGACACTTCGTGCGCGTGCTTTAAACGTTATAAGGCTTAATCAATATGAGTGCATATGAATAACTCAGAAAATTTCAAAATATTTTGGTGGTTAGTTCTCGTTGTTGTCATAGGTTTTTTCCTATTTGGTCGGTATGACGAATTAATTAAAGGGAATCCATCTTATTTCGATACAATAATATTTATTATTTGGATCGGTGTTTGTCTCGCCCCCATATTTCAAGAAATGAACCTTTTTGGCGTCAAACTCAAACAAGATATTCAAGATTTGAAGAAAGATCTAACTCATCAAATAGCTATTTTAAAAACAGAAATTACTTCTTCAATTGAAGTATCCTCAGCCAATAACAATCAAATCTATGTAAATACCAATCAGGAGCCTCCCAAAGATTCAGAAATACCTGATTTAAGTGCTCAAATACAAGATGCAATTGAAAAACTAGGAATAAAGGTAGAAGAAACTGAGCCTCTGAAGCCGGATGCCCCAAGATCAATTGAGACAGAGATGTTCGAGGTGAGGTTATCATTTGAAAAGTTGCTACGTAGATATTCTATTGCAATAGGAAAAGATGGCAGGAAAACATCAGTTGGTAAAATGCTACACAACCTTAGAAATATTGATGTATTACCAAAAGAAATTGTAGTCGGCTCTCAAGAGGTTATATCCATTTGCAACTATGCCGTGCATGGAGAAGAGCTAACGGGTGACCAAATATATTTCGTACGAAAATCAGCACCTGGCTTACTAAAAGCATTGGAGGCAAGCCTTCGAGTCGCCTTATAAGGCGTTAAAGCAGGACAAATAACAGTTGGCTTTTGCTCCTGCGTCGCTTATTTTAGCCAACATATTATTTGCCTCTTAACGAGGCGTTGAGGCTGTAGAATAACTAACTCAGTCAAAACGACGAGTTTTTTAGCTCCTGTATCAGGCTGTAGAGTGTTAACGCGATATAGGTAATGGATTTAGTACCCCTATTTTATGGGGAAATTTATAATAAACGAGTTATTCTACAAACTCGTTAGGTTGACAATACCATGACTATAGATCGGCAACTTGGCTACTCGAAGTATGTGATGAAGTGGGTTCATGAAAACACAAATGAATTAAGTATCAAACGTGAGATGAAATTGTATGGTGTCTCGCTGCTTCAGCATTCTCTTGATATCGGTGACGCTATAATCATATTGGTAGAGTCCAACCTTCCAGGTCCTTCGTTATCACTATGCAGACCACTTCTAGAGTCTTACGTTCGAGGAGTTTGGCTGTTGGAGGTCGCAACAGAAAGTGAAATACAAAAGTTTATTGGCGGAAAATGTCCTAATTTCCCCACACTGGTTAGCGCTATTGAAAGTTCAGGTGATCCTGCCGGAAAATGGATCAAAGAAACTGTTGATCTTAATCTGAAATCTTTTCATGATTTAACACATGGAGGGATAGAGCAAGTAGCTCGTAGATTCTCAGAAGATGCTATAGAACCAACATACCCTGATGATGAAGTCAGTAACGTTTTGGCTCTTGCATCAGATATACAAATGGCAGTTTCTGCTCGTCTTTTGGAGTTGGCAAACGATACAAAAGCCTTAATGGATCTAGTAGAGTTACAAAGAAGCAATAAACTAGCAACCTAACAAGAGACTATGGTTAGTTATCAATACAAAACCTAATCCGAATCAATTCTTGACGACTAACAGCTAATGTCCGCAATGTGGCAAAAGTTTGTGTTCTGAGAAAGATTAGAGCAACAAGCTGCTTTCAAGTTGCTCAAATGAATAAAGTCTAACTTAATCAACTACCACATGATTTTCGAACAATAACGCTAGGTTCAATTAAGGTAGTACTGATGTCATGACCACTTATTGAAGATAGTAAGGTGTTTACTAGCAGCTCGCCTGCCAATTGAGTATCTTGCTTAACCGTTGTTAACGGTGGAAATGTAAAGCTGGCAATGGCGATATCATCAAACCCAACCACCGCAACTTGGTCTGGTATGGTAATATTATGTTCTTTTAACGCACGCATTGCGCCTATAGCAATCAAATCACACGCGGCACAAATAGCATCAAATTTTTCACCACTGTTTATTAATTCACTCGCGGCCTTGTAACCAGCTTCTTCAGTATACAGAGCGTTAAACTGCATGATCACTTTATGAGTCAAGCTTACGTTAGCGTTTGTTTCACTCTTTGACCTTATGGGCATGGTTGGAAGCACAAACTATTGCCATGAAGACGATGGATTTAGATACTAAAAATCAGCTCTAGAAGAGGCTGTTCATGCCTGATGCGTCGTTCATATGTATTACGGGGAGCAATGTTCCCAAGGGGCTTTCCTTTAACTAGCTTTACTCTCAATGAAATGCTCCAACATATAAAGTGGAATGCTCATAACTGTTGCTTGGTATTCTTCATCATTATTTTTAGTGATACTCCAAGTTTCTATTTCAGTATTGCCAGAGTAACAACGAAGTGATGTTTTGAATACTTTCTCTTCTAGTAATAATTTTAATGATTTTAGTTTGTTAGATTTCCCAGATTTACATTCTATCGGATAGATTTCGCTACCAACTTCAGTAATGAAGTCAACTTCTGCTGTTGATCCTTTCTTTTGCCTTTCCCAATGATAGATTGCCTTCGCTTTATAAAAGGGAGGAATAGAGGCGAGTGTTTGAGCCACATATTGTTCTGCGATAGCGCCATTAGCCATGTCGTTAATATCGATATTTGAATAAATTGACATCGGGCTTATCCCCATAAATGAGTAACAAAGTCCAAGATCGAGGCCAAACAGCTTATAGTTTTTAGGGTTAACACCATTAAGTAAAGGTGTTTTGTTTTCACTAGTGTGAATACTACGCCTAATTACTTTGGCACTTGCAAGAATATCAATGTGTTTTTTAACTTTTTCAATTTTATACCCTGGAGCTATTTTGTTGTACTGTAGCCCTTTAGAAGGGTTACTCATAACCACTGTAAGTATTCTTTCTAGTAGTTCCGTGTCGTACTTTGTATCAGATAGGCTGGAGTATTTAGGTAAATCTTCAATGTACCCAGTAATTATGTCGTTTTTTATCGCATCTAAACGCAAAGGCCCTTCTTTATTTATACTAGCTTGAACCGCGGCAGGCATTCCACCGCATACGAGATATTCTTTAAAGATATTTGAAAGGATTGTGTGAAGTCCTTCGCTTACTGGTTTTGTTGGAGATAGTTCTTTTAGTTTGTCATAAGCAAGTTTATTGGCTGCCAATAAATATTCTTCAAAAGTCATCGGGTTTAGATAACTATATTCTATTCGACCTGTTGGGCCTTGTTGTCTGTTTTTATTGTTAATTTCGAACTCTAAAAGTGATCCTGCCGAAATCACTTTAAAATCAGGGGCTTTTTCTTTGAAGTAACGTAAGTATGAATAAAGATTCGGTAGCTCCTGTATTTCATCAAAAAAAAATACTACGTTTTTCGGGTCGACGTTAACACCATGTTCTAACATAATATGTTCAAGGATTTCCTTAGCCTTTTCTTTGTGTTCAAGCATATGTGTAAAGCTCTGAGATTCTTCCATGTTGATCTCTATAAGATGCAGTTCCAATTTTTCAGCTAATTTCCGAATTAGGGTTGTTTTTCCGACTTGTCTTGCTCCTCTAAGAACCATAACCCCTCTTGAGTCTCGTTCAGCCCATTCAATTAACTTTTCTAAACACTTTCTGTACATCGCGCTACCCAAGACCAATCAATATTGTATTTTAATTGGTATATAGTAAATAAGTAGGGGTAAAAAAACAACACAAAGGTAAAAAAGAATGGGTATTAACTACCGTAAAAAGGTAAAAAGTAAGGGTTAACGTACTGCTAAAAGTTAAAATTAAGGAGGGCATCGATTACAAACTATTACAGTAATTTATTTAATTCTCTGTAATCTAAAGTGGCGAGTTATATAATTTGCAGTAACTGTTTTTAGGGTATTGATATATGGATTTAAAAGTAATTATTTTGCCTTTTTTAAGTTTGAAAAATAAATTATAAGAATTTAAAGCGTTATCCATACAAAGTCTAATCCAAATAAGCTAAATGGTGTCGAGGCCTAAGGTCTCTTTTGTAGCAAAGTTTGTGTTCTGAGAAAGATTAGAGCAACAAGCTGCTTTCAAGTTGCTCAAATGAATAAAGTCTAACTTAATCAGCTACCACATGATTTTCGAACAATAACGCTAGGTTCAATTAAGGTAGTACTGATGTCATGACCACTTATTGATGATAGTAAGGTATTTACTAACAGCTCGCCTGCCAATTGAGTATCTTGCTTAACCGTTGTTAACGGCGGAAATGTAAAGCTGGCAATGGCGATATCATCAAACCCAACCACCGCAACTTGGTCTGGTATGGTAATATTATGTTCTTTTAACGCCCGCATTGCGCCTATAGCAATCAAATCACACGCCGCACAAATAGCATCAAATTTTTCACCACTGTTGATTAATTCACACGCGGCTTTGTAACCAGCTTCTTCAGTATACAGAGCGTTAAACTGCATTTTACTATTAACCACTAAACCGTGATCTTTCAGTGCCTGACAATGGCCTTTATAGCGATCATAAAATTCAGGTGCATGGCTAGAGGCGCTCCCTAAAAAAGCAAAGTGTTTTCGCCCTTGCTTAATTACATGCTCAGTGATTTCTTGTCCGCCACGAAAGTTATCGCAACCTATAGAGACTATAGGTAATTCTTTAACTTCAGCTCCCCAACGAACAAAATGCGTTCCTTGCTCACTTAATTGAATCAGTTTTTCTTCAAAATCAACATAATCACCATAACCCAATAAAATTAGACCGTCGGCTTTATTACTGTCTTCAAAATCAGCATGCCAATCATTACTCGCTTGTTGAAATGATACTAATAAATCATAGCCTTTTTGTGCGCAAGCTCGGGTAATACTGCCTAACATGGAAAGAAAAAAAGGATTGATGGCTGAATCATCATTGGTGGGGTCTTCAAAAAGTAGCAAAGCAATGGTATCACAATGCTTCGAACGCAAATTACTGGCGTTTTTGTCGACTTTGTAATTTAATTCTTTGGCAATTGCTTGTATTTTGAGTCGCGTTTCTTCGTTCACTAAAGGACTATTTCGCAAAGCCCTAGACACCGTCGACTGAGAAACCCCAGCCTGAAAGGCAATATCAAAAGAAGTCGCTTTTTCTTTCACTTGGCTACTCGCTAATATTTGATAAAAAAACAAAGATAACAAGAATATACCTGAGCAGGCGACAAAAGTATAGATAGCAAAAAGGCTCAAATAAATGCTATTTGAGCCTTTTGGGGTAAATTAAATTTACGGTTTACTTGGAAGCGCGTGAAACGTATTCACCAGATCGTGTATCGATTTTCACTTTTTCACCAATTTGTACAAACAAAGGTACACGAACTACGGCACCCGTAGCTAACGTAGCAGGTTTACCACCAGTACCCGCAGTATCACCTTTTAAACCAGGGTCAGTTTCTGTGATGTCGATTTCAACAAAGTTTGGCGGTGTTACAGAAATAGGGGAATTATTCCATAAGGTGATCGTACAAATGTCCCCTTCTACTAACCACTTTTCGCTATCAGCAACGGCTTTATCATCGGCAGCTATTTGTTCAAACGTTTCATTATTCATAAAGTGCCAAAACTCACCATCGGCATATAAATACGCTAACTCTATATCCATTACATCAGCACCTTCAACAGACTCACCTGATTTAAAGGTTTTCTCTAATACCTTCCCTGAAACTAATTTACGAATTTTAACACGGTTAAAAGCCTGACCTTTACCCGGTTTTACTAATTCGTTTTCAAGGATATTACATGGTTCGTCATCAAGCATGATTTTAAGTCCAGCTTTAAACTGGTTAGTACTGAAATTAGCCATAAGTGCGCTCTTTAATTAATTGTCTATTACCATTAAAATAACAATATCTATGGTAAGAACATAAGTTGTATTTAGAATTGTCGCAAATAATAACCCAAGTTGACCCTCAATTGCATCTTTGTGATGAAAATTCATGGCAAAAAGATTTACGTGAAGTCATAACCGACCCAAAAAAACTTCTAAATTTGCTTGATATTAATAGTGATGGTTATTTGCAACACTTTAAGGCGCGTAAATTATTTCCTGTTCGGGTGCCATTACCTTTTATTAAGCGCATGAAAAAAGGTGATATTAATGACCCTTTATTAAAACAAGTCATGCCTTTATCTAATGAGTTTACTATCTCTGATGGTTATGTAACAGATCCCTTAAATGAACATGATACTGTTGCCACTGGCTTACTACATAAATATAAAAATCGTGTATTAATGATAGTAAAAGCAGGTTGTGCTATTAATTGTCGTTATTGTTTTAGACGACACTTTCCCTACCAAGATAACACCCCAAACAAACAACGCTGGCATCAGGCGCTAACTTATATCGCTGATAATAATAAGATATCTGAAGTAATTTTTAGCGGTGGCGATCCCTTAATGGCAAGTGATGAACACTTAAATTGGCTTGTTGAGCAAATAGAGAAAATACCTCATGTAAAACGCTTACGCATTCATAGTCGTTTACCTGTAGTTATTCCTCGCCGTATTACGCCAGCACTTGTTAATTTATTAAAAAATACCCGCTTAAAAACAACCGTGGTATTGCATATAAACCATGCGAATGAAATTAACCATGATTTTACTCAAGCATTAGAACCTTTAAGAGCAGCAAGGATCCCACTATTTAACCAGAGTGTTTTACTTAAAGATATTAATGACAATAGCCAAACCTTAATTGCGTTAAGTGAGCAGCTATTTGATGCGGGTATTCAACCTTACTATTTACACCTATTTGATCCAGTGCAAGGTGCAGCGCATTTTGATGTACCTGAAGAAAAGGCTATAACGATTGTAAATGAAATGCTTGCCACTTTGCCTGGTTTTTTAATGCCAAAACTTGTACGCGAAGTAGCAGGACAAACTAACAAAACCCCCATAAATCTGACATAATCAGATTTTATTAATTCAGACCAAATCATTAACCCAAACTGAATCAATTAACATTAAACCAAAACTAGCTTAAAAAGAAAATCACTATGACTAAAGCCATTGAACAACAATTCATTGAAAATATCTCACTCATTTTAAAAAAATCACTAACGGCTGATGCCACTTTAGCTGATTTACGCGAACATAATAAAGCAGGGTTTGAAGCCATTTTTAAAAAAGATGCTGGCTTTCAATGTTCTGCAAATACATTTCAACCCTATGTGGAAGAAATTGCTGATGATCTATTAAACTGGCAAGCACATAAAGACCAACAACAATTACTCATTCCATTAGTTAAAAAAATTGAACAACTATTTACCGTTTTGGCTGGCTTTGAACAAAGCCACAGTGCTTAGCGCCCTATCTAGGTTTTATCTTATCAAGTAGTAAGACAAGAAATAGCCTGCTCCCATTAAATAAACAAATAAGATACTCGCTAGATAAATCGGTTTAAAACCAACATGCTTAAATTTATTAAAGCGAGTTTCCATTCCTAATGCTGTCATCGCCATTGTTAATATAAAATTATCAAACTGATTAATGCCATTCACTACGCTTTCTGGCAACAAATTAAGTGAATTAAAGCCAACAACACCAACAAAACCTAATGCAAACCAAGGAATAGTAATTGCCATTTTATGCTGACGTTGAGCAACGCCTTGCCTTACATAGCTTTGTTTAACGCCTCTCGCAATCCAAAGACTTAACACAATTAAAAAAGGTGCTAATAACATTACTCGCAACATTTTCACAATAATTGCTGTGTTTGCAATGTTATCCCCCATGGCTGCACCTGCGCCAACTACATGGGCGACTTCGTGTAGGCTCCCACCAGTATATGCCCCCATTGCTTGTTCAGTTAACCCTAATACACCACTTTGGTACAACATTGGATAAATAAACATTGCAAGTGTGCCAAAAACCACCACAGTTGCCACCGCGATACTGGTTTTATAAGGCTCGGCTTTAATAATTGGCTCTGTTGCTAATACGGCAGCCGCACCACAAATTGCGCTGCCTGCACTAATTAAAATACTGGTATCACGATCAAGTTTTAATAGCTTTATACCAACCCAGCATCCTAGAATAAAGGTAGTAGTTACCATAATAAAGCTGACTGCAACCCCTGCAACCCCAACCTGTATAACGTATTGAAATGTTAACCGAAAACCATATAAAACAATACCTAATCGTAATAAGGTTTTAGTAGAAAATAACAAAGAAATCTGCCATTCATCAGGAAATTTATGCCGTAAACTATTCCCGTATAGCATACCCAGCACAATGCTAATAATCAGTGGACTAATCGCTAATTGCTTAAACAATGAGAATTCAGACAGGTACGTAGCTGCCATTGCTAATAATGCGACAAATAGCAGACCATTTAAGGTGTTCGCTCGATTTTCTATAGAAAAAGCCATCATATCTCTCAGTTATTCATTTTAGCGATAATATATAAGAGATAATTAAATAAATATAATGGATGTTTTTAATGTAATACATTAAAAATACTAATGAACCTAAATTGGCTTAAATAAACTGAAAAAGCCCAAGTCATGCTTGGGCATCTATTACTGAAGGGCTTTATTACTCTGGTAGTTTGTCAAATCCCATATTGAAGAGTGTAAAAGCAAATAGGTCTGCGTAAAGATCGATCGTTTTAGAAACGGGCGTACCCGCCCCATGACCACCATTTGTTTCAATTCGAATTAACGTGGGTGCAGTGCCAGCCTGCTTAGCTTGCAATTGAGCCGCAAATTTAAACGAATGAGCAGGTACAACGCGATCATCATGATCACCTGTTGTTATCATAGTCGCAGGATAGCTAACGCCTGATTTAACGTTATGCACGGGTGAATAGGCTTGCAAATAATTAAACATTTCTTCACTTTGCTCAGCTGTACCATAATCGTATGCCCAACCTGCACCCGCAGTAAAGGTATGATAACGAAGCATATCTAACACCCCAACCGCAGGAAGTGCAACTTGCATTAAATCAGGACGTTGCGTCATTACTGCGCCAACCAACAAGCCACCGTTTGATCCCCCTTGTACAGCAAGATATTCGCTCGATGTATAATTTTGCTCAATCAGGTATTCGCCTGCAGCAATAAAATCATCAAACACATTTTGTTTATTTAATTGTGTTCCTGCGTCATGCCATTTTTTACCGTACTCACCGCCACCACGTAAGTTAGCAACCGCGTAAATGCCTCCTTGCTCCATCCACACAGCACGAGTCACACTAAACGATGGGGTTAAACTAATATTAAAACCACCATAGGCATATAATAATGTTGGATTTTTACCATTCAGCTTAAGGCCTTTTTTATAGGTAATGATCATAGGTACTTGAGTACCGTCTTTTGAGGTATAAAATACTTGTTTAGATTCAAAGGCATTACTGTCAAATTTAGCACCTGATTTTTGATAAACGTTACTTTTACCCTCGTCTAAATTGTAACGGTAAATCGTATCAGGTGTTTTGTAGTTGCTAAATGAATAATACAAGATACTATCATTTTTCTTACCTGAAAAATCACTCGCACTGCCTACGTCTGGCAGTGCAATTTCACGTACTTTTTTGCCTTGATAATCGTATTGATACACTTTAGATATGGCATCAATCATATATTCTGTAAAGAAATAACCACCACCAATTGATGCACTTAATACGTTTTCTGTTTCAGGTATTAGATCATGCCAATTTTTACGTTCAGGTGCTTTAGCACTTACACTAACAATTTTTTTGTTAGGCGCGTCAATATCGGTTACTAAAAACAGAGTGTCGCCTTCGTTGTCTATCACGTAGGTGTCACCTAAAAAGTCATCTACAATGGTAACTAACGGGCTATTAGGTCTAGTTAAGTCTTTTAAAAACAACTTATTGCCAGAAGTAGATACCGCACCTGAAATGATTAAATAACGGTTATCTTCGGTCACGCTACCACTCACATACCGATGTTTTTCTTGCGCAGTAGCCCCAAAAATGACCTTGTCATTTTTTTGTGCTTGCCCTAATTGATGATAATACAGCTTATGTTGATCTGTTTTGGCAGAGAGTTCACTCCCTTTGGGTTTGTCATAACTAGAGTAGTAAAAGCCTTCATTTTTATACCACGAAATATCTGAAAACTTCACATCAATTAACGGTGTTTCAAGCACTTTTTTGGTGGCTGCATCAACAATGATAATTTTACGCCAGTCACTACCGCCTTCTGAAATCGCATAAGCGGCAATAGAACCATCTTTAGAAAAACTTAATTGCCCCATTGAAGTCGTACCGTCTTCACTGAAAGTATTCGGATCTAAAAACAACTCTACTTCGCCACCGTCTTTTTGACGATAAACAACGTATTGATTTTGTAAACCATCGTTTTTGTAAAAATAGGTATAATCACCTTCTTTAAAAGGCGCGCCTATTTTTTCATAGTTCCATAATTCTCCTAAACGTAATTTCAATCGTTCGCGATAAGGGATCTGCTTTAAATAATCAAAGGTTAATTCATTTTGCGTTTTTACCCATTTACCCGTTTCTTCACTACGATCATCTTCTAACCAACGATAAGGGTCAGCAACTTGAGTACCAAAGTATGTATCAACAATATCGCCTTTTTTTGTTATGGGGTAATTCACATTTATACCTTTTGAATTGGCTGCAATAGCTGCAACATTTGACTCAGGGCTATGCCCTGAACACGCTGTTAATATAGAGGCTATTAACACACCAGTAACTATAGTACTGGATAAAATGATCTTATTCTTCATTCCATTACTCGCTGAATTAATTGAATCGTGTTTACAATAACTATTGACTTATTATTATTTAAATAAGACAAAGATATAAACAATTATTTTACAAAAAATTAACACTGTAGCAGAAATGATATCAACTTGACTATGTTATAACGTAATGTTTATCGGCATCGGCGGAATATTACTGTTTCAGTTTTCTGGTTTAAATTAACGAATTATTTCATGAATCATGTAATACATTAAGCTAACTAAATAAATCTAATACGTTTACTATGCTATATTAACATTATTAATAAGCGCTAGATTAGAACGTTATAAATCGCACATGAATATCACATTAAAGCAGTTATCTGTATTTACCACCACAGCAAGACTCAGTGGCATTACAAGAGCCGCAGAAGCTCTTTCTATGACACAATCAGCTGCTAGCCAATCGTTAAAAGAGCTAGAAAGCATACTTGGTTATCCTTTATTTACACGTTATGGCCGTAAGTTAGTAATCAATGATCACGGGCAAGCATTGCTAAGTAAAGCGACACAAATGCTCGCATTACAAACCCAAATTCAGCAACCAACCACGGTTGAGTTACAAGGAGAATTGAAAGTAGCTGCCAGTGTTACCATCGGCTCTTATGTTATGCCACAACTTTTAGCCTCATTTATAGCAAAACATCCCAAAGTAGAGCCTAAACTTGCCATTAGTAATTCTGAGCAGGTAACAGATAAGCTCATGGCTGGACAGGCTCATATAGGTTTAATTGAAGCACCTATTTCGCATCAATCGCTACATTTATCTCCATGGCGTAGTGATGAACTTGCAATTTTTTGCGCCAGCGACAATAGCCTAGCCACTCAAAATAAATTAACGATTGAAGATATGTCAAAACAACGCTGGATATTACGTGAACACGGCTCTGGCACACGCACTGTGTTCGTTAATGCGATGCAACAACAAGGAGGTATAATAAGTCACAGCATGGACTTAGCAAGACAAGAAGCAATAAAGCAAGCCGTTAAAGCTAACTTGGGTTTAGGGGTATTATCCTTATTATCCATTCAACAAGAATTAGCGCTTGGTATATTTAAAGTGCTGCCAAGCCCTTTAAATTTAAACCGTCAGCTATCTATTATTCAATCTGAGCATTATTATTATGACCCGCTAGTAAATGCTTTTTATGATTTTCTTCAACAAAAAATAGTTAGATAACTAAACAGTTCATGCTGTCAGCATAGTTAATCACAAAAACTTTCTTCTTAGTACAATTTATTCTTTAACAACAAGTTGCTCTTTAAATGCATCAAAAAACCAATCATCGAGCATTTTCTTTTCATAGCCTAAAGAATCCTGACGATATCTCAACGATCCATTCATCATAAAATTCATATCCTTTAGCTCAACTTTATTAGTTCGAATTATACTGCCACTAGCATCGAGCAGTTGATACGAAAAATTCATCCGTGGAAAATAAATGTCTTTAACAATACGTAATCGATTAATACCACCATGATGAGTATCACCAGCTAAATCTATATCGGTTACCTCAATTTTTAATACTTGTTTTTCGGGTAATTTAGCCGCAAGCTTCACAAAATGTTTTTCAAAATTACGAAAGGTATTTTCACGAAAGTTTTTTCTGTGCCCTTCTCCTGGATGAATATCACGGTATTTTTCATAATCTGTCCATGTTATTTCAGCTGTTGCGGCAAATGCAAAAGTAACGGTGGAGCAAAATAAAGAAACGAATATAGCAGCAGTAGTTAATGTTTTCATAATGATATAGCTCTGTTAAGTTTCTATTTAATTATAGCGAACAAAATAATGAATGGAAATTTTCCATCATTAAATTAGCGCAATATGTTATAAAATTAAATGAAATCATATTGTTTTCAACAATCAAAATATTAAGGGAATTTATGTTAAGAGCAAAATATACAATACTGACAGCTGTATTTTTTATTAATGTAACGGTTTTTGCTAATAGCTTAACAGTAGAAGAGTTACGAATTGACTCAGCAAAAAAAGTAATACCTGATACAGTAACTCTATTTAGTGATAATGTAGATAACTTTACTAGTCACTGGAAAAAAGCAGCTAACTTTAATGAAGCAACGCATATAGTGAGAGAATACTCTCACCAATTGTGGCAAATAGCAAAAAAGCAAATATTAGCAAATAAACGCGTAGATGATCGCCCATTATATTGGGCAAGATTAATGTCTAGCAAAACCATGCGTATAACAAAACCTGCATTCGATATTAGTGAAATACAATTATCTATTTTATTAAAAGAGTTGGAACAAGGTTCAAGAGGGCGAACGGAACTTGCATTTACTCAAGGCACAAATAAAAAAATATTATTAACTGGCTTTGACCCCTTTTTACTTGATCGTAACATCAATCAAAGTAATCCATCTGGCATTGCAGCACTTTTACTTGATGGTCAAGTAATTGAATACAAAGGTATCAGAGCTGAAATTAACACAGTTATAGTGCCTGTTCGTTATGAAGACTTTGATCAAGGAATTATCGAAGACTTACTGGCACCTTATTATACACTTAACAATGTTGATATGATTGTTACAGTGAGTATGGGTCGTAAAGAATTTGATTTGGAAAGGTTTCCAGGTAAACGCCGTAGTGTAACAGCACCAGATAATTTAAATATATTATCTGGGGGTACTCAAGAAAAGCCTGTAATACCTAAACTGCACCAACGGGCATTACCAGGCGAAGAATTTGTATTATTTAGCTTACCTATATCAGCAATGCAGAAAGCTGAAGGTGATTATAAAGTTATAGATAATCATCAGGTTACTAGTATAAGTATTTCAGGTAAACCTATCACTTTTAAGCCTGAAATACTCAATAATATCTCTGAACATATTGCTGTAAATGGCTCAGGCGGTGGCTACTTGTCAAATGAAATATCTTATCGCAGTATTCGATTAAGAGATCAATTAAACTCTACTATTCCTACAGGGCACATACACACACCAAGAATTCAACAATATGATGCTGAAATTGAAACTAACATTGTTGAACAAATCCGTGCAATGTTAGAGCAGGCTTTAGTTACTTTATAATGCCATACCATTAGGTTAGACCAATTGAAATAATGAATCGCTCAACTTAGAGCTACAGTAGCGAGCTTAAAAGGCTTACATGCGGCGTTATTGATTTTGACAAGGGAATAACCATTCTCCTCAATCAATGCTTTGCCTCTAAGTCTTTTAATTATCGCTAAGTGGTATATTTAATTTGAAGCATTTATTGAGCATAGGCCACAATAAATGCTTCAATCTTTTTCTTATGCTTGTTTGTTTAATACTTCATAGAGTACACAACTAAAATATATTAATGGTACTGACACCAGTTGAAGACTTACTACCACGATACATACCAGGAGTGTTAAATGGCATTGTAATATTACCTTGATGATCAATGGCGATAATGCCACCTAAGCCACCAGCATCTTTCAATATTTTATTTATTACTGTCTCAGCCGCATCTTCCAACGAAATTTTTTGATATTGCATTCGAGCACAAATATCAGCAGCGACATGATAGCGAATAAAGTACTCACCATGACCCGTTGCAGAAACAGCACAGCTATCATTGTTAGCATAAGTACCAGCACCAATAATAGGTGAGTCACCAATTCGACCATACCGTTTAGCGGTCATTCCACCTGTTGATGTACCTGCGGCTAAATTACCAAACTTATCAAGCGCAACCGCTCCAACAGTGCCCACTTTGTATTCTAAATCAAGTGTTCGATGTGCCGTACGAAAGTCTTTTAGCTCTTTTTCAGCTTTTAAAAGTTTTTCCTTGGCTTTCAATAATGACTGATATCTTTGCGGTGTATCAAAGTAGCTATTATCCACCAAGGGTACCCCTTGCTCTTTAGCAAATAATTCGGCTCCTTCTCCACTCAACATTACATGAACTGATTTATCCATAACCAATTTTGCAAGTGCAATAGGACTTTTAACGGTAGTTACACCCGAAACCGCGCCTGCATTGAGTGTTTTACCGTCCATGATGGAAGCATCTAATTCATGCTTGCCATCAAAGGTATAAACAGCACCTTTACTCGCATTAAAAAGAGAAGAATTCTCTAACACTTGTATAGCAGCGATAACAGCCTCTTGACTAGTTTTACCTTGCTCTAACAAGCCATAACCAGCATCTATCGCCTCTTGCAACTTACTTTCATATTTCGTGCGTATTTCACCTTTCATTAATTTTTTATCAATCGTTCCTGCACCACCATGAATAGCAATAGCAAAGTTTGGCTCCATAGCAAAGCCGTTGAATATGAATATCCCCCCTAATAACTGGGTTGCCAAAACAAGTTTTATTAATTGGTACTTAATATTTTTTTTCATTTGTTTTCATCATCCTGTTGTAGCAATTAAAATAGTTATACCAAATGCATTAATTTATTTCCCACTCCGCAAGAATTAAAAGTTGGTGACATTGCACTTTTATCTGACTTTATTATTAAAAAGAAATGAGAAAACAAAGCGTTGTTTAAGTATTATCCTGCGGTGTAGTTAGTCCAACTCCTGAAGAAAAGATACATACGATATGCTCTAAAAATTAAGTACCCTCATCTCGCATAGCTACCTTTATCAATTTTTATTCTAATAAGTTAAGGCTATAGTAAAAAGCCTTAACTTAAAATCAGGTTACTTATAATATTGATTACTATAAATTTTCCTCTGCAAATGATGCTAACCTACTTCGTACAACGCCATTTAGGTTTACCGTTGCGCTACCCGGAAAATCTTTAAAACGTTCAACAATATAAGTTAATCCCGATGTCACTGCCGTTAAATAATTACTATCTATTTGTGCTAAGTTACCAGAGCACACTAACTTAGTACCTTCCCCACAACGGGTTATAATGGTTTTTAGTTGCGAAGCTGTTAAGTTTTGACACTCATCTAGCAACACTAATGCGTTTTGAATACTACGCCCACGCATAAAATTAACTGATTTAAACTGAATATTGGCCTTATCCATAATATAGTCTAAACTGCCAGACATACTTTCGTCTTGCTTATGTAATACTTCTAAAGAATCAGTGATTGCCGCTAACCATGGCGCCATTTTTTCCTCTTCTGTTCCAGGTAAAAAGCCTATAGATTCAGCAATTTCAGGCGTACTACGAGTAACAATAATTTTATCATACAAACCACTTTCTACTACTTGTTCCAACGCTGTGGCAAGTGCTAATAAGGTTTTACCACACCCAGCAGGGCCTGTTAAAATAACCAAATCAATGGTTGGATCAAGCAAGGCATCCATGGCCATACCCTGATAAATATTTTTTGGATGAATTCCCCAAGCTGTTTTTCCTAGTAAACGTTCTCGACCTAAATCCAAAATAGACACTTGGTCGTCACTCCAACCAGTGACTTTACCTGCAAATGTTTCACTTTCATCAATAAGGTATTCATTCATATAACACAAAGGAACTGAACTTTTATCCATAATATGTGTGGTATTTCTTCCTTCTGTTTGGGTGTCACATACCTTAACATGCTGCCAAAAATCACCTTCAAATTGATGATAACCTTTAGTTAAAAACTGAATATCATCAATAAGTTGATCTGTTCTGTAATCTTCCACATGCGCCAGCCCCGCCCCTTTGGCTTTTAAACGCATATTAATATCTTTCGTCACCAATACTATTTTATTATTGGGATTTGCTTTTTGAATATGTAGCGCTGCATTAATAATACGATTATCATTTTCATTAAACGATAATATTTGGGCTGTTTGTTTTAAACTATAGTCATTAATAATAGATAAATGCCCACTAGGGTGCTGTTCATCATTTTGCGGTAATTTTACACCTGCCAATACCTCCTCTGGTGTTGCCTCAGAGAGAGTATCCTCAAGCGCGCGAATAGCAACCCTAGCATCTCTGCTAACATCTTTTCGTCTATCTTTAATTGAGTCTAATTCTTCTAACACTGTCATTGGAACAACAACATCATGTTCTTTAAAGGATAAAAAAGCGAAGGGTTCGTGCAAAAGGATATTGGTATCGAGGATATAAATTGTTTTTTCATCACTCATGTAAGCATCTCCAGCTTAATACTATGCAGACAAAAATACTATGTAGATAAATAGTACAATGATAAGAGCACAGATAATGACCATGCATTGCTTCACATAGTCAGCATCTACTATTTAACAATGGCAGTTTATTTAGGCTATGACAAGAAAAAATTACTATTCTTTACCAAAGCTAACTATGATTATTTATAGCGAAAAGGTAATATAGCGACTTTTTCAGTGCTGAGTATTCAGCATCGTAATTTCGCCTAAATTTTAAGTTGTTTGGAGTTTTTTATGCCATTTCAGGTAGGTCAGCGTTGGATAAGTGATAGTGAATCAGATCAAGGGTTAGGAACCGTTACCAATATAGAACACAGATTCGTTACCATTATCTTCACCGCGACGGGAGAATCTAGACAATATGCTAAGGAGAACGCCCCTTTAACACGCGTTATTTTTAATGAAGGCGATACAATTCCAAGCCATGAAGGTTGGTCATTAAAAGTAACCTCTATGTCTGAAGCGCATGGCATTATAACTTATCATGGTTTAAAGCAGGGTAGTGAAGGTAAAGAAGAAGTCTCATTAAAAGAAGTAATGATAGATCACTTTATTAAATTTAATAAGCCACATGATCGCTTACTTAACAACCAAGTTGACAGGCTTGATTGGTTTAGCTTACGTAAAAACTGCATTCATTATCAATATCAACAACAACAATCTGAACTCATCGGCTTAACAGGTGCGCGCGTCAGCCTTATTCCGCATCAACTTTACATTGCTGATGAAGTAGGTAATCGCTTTGCACCCCGTGTTCTACTTGCCGATGAAGTAGGCTTGGGTAAAACTATTGAAGCGGGTTTGATCATTCATCAACAATTGGTTAGCGGACGAGCAAAACGTATTTTAATCATAGTACCTGAATCATTAATGCATCAATGGTTAGTAGAAATGCTTCGCCGCTTTAACCTTAATTTTAGTATATTTGATGAAGATCGCTGTGTTGAGGTAGCAGGTGATGACAATACAAACCCGTTTAGTAGCGAACAGTTAGTACTTGTTAACCTAAACTTTGTCACTAAAAACCCGCAATGGTACGACGAACTCATTAAAGAAGAGTGGGATTTAATGGTGGTAGATGAAGCGCACCATTTAAATTATAGTCAAGACAATCCAAGCATCGAATATCAATGTATAGACCAACTAGCACAAGTAATTCCAGGTGTACTTTTACTAACAGCAACCCCTGATCAATTAGGCCATGAAAGTCACTTTGCCCGTTTACGCTTACTCGACCCAGATAGATTTTTTGATTACGAAAAATTTATCAAAGAAGAATCACACTATAGTGAAGTAGCTGATGCCGCCAATGCATTGCTTGAAGGTCTAACATTAACTAAGGATCAAGAAAACACCTTATCTGGCTTGTTAAAAGAGTCTGATATTAGCCAGCAACTAACATTATTAAATGATGAAGGTGATCAACAAGCAGTGGTTCGACAACAACTTGTCTCTCAATTACTCGATAGACATGGCACAGGGCGTATTTTATTTAGAAACTCACGTAATTCAATTAAAGGTTTCCCCGCACGAGAAACTCATGCAACACCTTTAACTATGCCTGAACAATATCAAGAAACACTCAATGAATTTATGCTCAGTGGTTGCCCTGAAACGCTTGCAAACTCAGCACAGGCCAAATACGTATTCACGCCTGAAATGCTATACGGGCTTGACCACAACGCTGACGCTTGGACTAGCTTTGACCCCCGTGTTGACTACTTAATTGATTTACTTAAATCATTAAAAAAAGAAAAAGTGTTAGTTATTTGTGCTCATGCCCAAACAGCGATTGATTTAGAAGCAGTGCTACGTGTAAAAGAAGGTATTCGTTCCGCTGTATTTCATGAAGGACTTTCAATATTTGAACGCGATAAAGCTGCAGCCTACTTTGCCCAAGATGAAAACAGCGCCCAATTGTTACTTTGCTCAGAAATAGGCAGCGAAGGACGCAACTTTCAATTTGCACATCACCTAGTATTATTTGATTTACCCTGCAACCCTGATTTATTAGAACAGCGTATTGGTCGACTCGACCGAATAGGTCAAACTGAAATAATACGATTGCATATCCCTTATTTTGAAGATTCTGCACAAGGTTTGTTATTTGACTGGTATCAACAAGGTCTGCAAGCCTTTGAACATACTTGTATAACAGGCAGAGCAATTTATGAAGCCTATGGAGAACAGTTGCAGGCGTTGGCATTAAGTGGCCAGCAAGTATCTCGTCAAGCAGATGAATTAATTAGTGATACTTGGCAAAAACATTGTCAAATAAAAGCAGAACTAGAATCTGGCCGTGATAAATTGCTTGAGCTAAACTCATCTGGTCAAGGGCGAGCCCATGCTTTAGTTGAAAAAATTGCACGCAGTGACAGACAAATACACTTGCCTCAGTTTATGTTTCAAGCATTAGATGTTTTTGGTGTTCAACAAGACGACAAAGCCGATAATGCCATTGCATTGAATCAAAGCGAACACATGCTCAATAGTAATTTTCCTTGTTTACCAGAAGACGGCACAACCATTACCTTTGATCGTGACACGGCATTAATTAATGAAAATTATCAATTACTCACCTGGGATCACCCAATGGTACGTGGCGTTATGGACTTAGTAATGACTGATGAAATTGGTAATGCTAGTATCGGGTTATTAAAAAATGAAGCGCTGCCTGTAGGTACTTTCTTTTTGGAATGTTTATTTACAGTAGAGGCAACTGCCCCTGCACACTTGCAGCTAGGCCGTTATTTACCAACAACACCTGTTCGCGTTTTAGTCGATAAAAGTGGCAACGACCTCGCTGAAAAAGTCAGTGAATCTGTTCTAGACAAGCAATTAACACCTGTTAAAAAGCAAATGGCATTGCAGCTAATTAAAGCACTGAAATCACAGATAAGCCCGCTAGTAACCAAAGCTGAAGATCATGGAAAAAAACAAATAAAAGCCATTCAAACAAAAGCATTAACCAACATGCAAACTAAGCTTGACCAAGAGCAACAAAGGCTAACGGCATTAAAAGCAATTAACCCGAGTGTAAGACAAGCAGAAATTGATTTTATAAGCCATCAACAAAATGAATTGTCATACTATATAGATAAAGCACAATTAACGTTTGAAGCCATACGTATGATCGTGGTGACACATTAATGACTGCAAATCCAGATTTTATCTATCAACCACCCATGGCTCCTTATCTTGATATTATTTATCAAGATAAGGATGTTGTGGTATTAAATAAAAGTAGCGGTTTACTTAGTGTACCTGGACGTTTGCCTGAACATAAAGACTGTTTGCAAAATAGAGTTCAACGCATTTTACCTACCGCAACTGTGGTTCATCGCTTAGATATGGCAACTTCAGGCATTATCATTATGGCACTCAATAAACCCGCCCATGTCGCTATTAGCCGCCAATTTGAGCAACGCAAAACACAAAAAAGCTATATTGCCCGTGTTTATGACCACGTAAAAGAGCATGAAGGGACTGTGAATTTACCACTGATTTGTGATTGGCCCAATAGACCTAAACAAAAAGTTGACCATGACAACGGAAAACCATCGCTAACGCATTATAAAGTGCTAAGTTACAACGATGACCAAGTAATAAATAACGGTTCAGATAACAGCATAAAAAGTACATTAGTTGAATTAACGCCTGTTACGGGGCGTTCTCATCAACTCCGCGTACATATGCTAGCGTTAGGATACCCAATTTTAGGTGATCGGCTCTATGCACACCAGCAAGCATTAATGGCTAGCTCTAGGTTACAACTGCATGCCCAACATTTGAGTTTGGCACACCCAGTAACAGGAGAATTACTTAATTTTAACGCACCTTGTCCTTTTAATTAATACAATTAGCTTGCAAGCCGATAAAGATAAATAGAGCGTGAGTTTAACTACTTATGTCAGTTATTATTTTATTCAAATAGAAGGGTCATTGTGCGCGCACTACTTAAATCAACAGTTCTTTCACTTGCTTTTTCGTTATTAACTTTAACAAATTTTACTGTATTGGCGCAGCAAGATGAACAATCGAATAGTGAAAATACAGTTTCACAAACGACCTCTGCGCCTCAAAAAACTCCTGAAAAAACTCCTGAAAAGCCAAAAGCTAATGAAGTAAAAGACCAAACAATCCCCGTTCCACCACCGATATCCTTAACCTTACAACATCAAGAAGATATTAAGCACTACCTAACCCCTAACAAAATTAAACCTTTATTAGCAGGGACTGAAGAATACATCACCTTAGTCACTGAAAATACCAGTGTAAATAATAAAGGTGTGGCAATTTTACTACCTGATTGGCAACAAGGCGCTACAAACCCAAAAGCAATAAATTATTTACGTAAACAACTGCCTATGCACGGTTGGACATCCATTAGTATTCAACCAATGAGTAAACCTAATAATTATCCCTCAAATGCACTAAAAATAAGTGAACAACAAGAAGAAAACAAAGCGATTCTTAACGAATACAAAAGCAAGCTAGGAACGCTGATGAATGCAGTTATCGAGAAAGCGAAAGAATCGCCTGGTATAATAATGATCATTGCTCAAGGTAATCATGGTGCAATGCTCGTTGATTTATTAAGCCAAGAAAACAAATCATCAATAATTACACAACCCCCTAATGCGCTAATTTTGATAAGTAGTTATGTATTGAGTAGTAATATCTTACTTGATGACACTAATACAGTGTTTGCAAAACAGTTAGCAAATAGTGAATATCCCGTTTTAGATTTATACTTAAAATACGACAACCCTATTGTTATATCAAAAGCTAAACAACGTCTCATGTTGTCGAAACAGGAAATGAAAGCTTATTATCGACAACGACAACTGAATAATACAGTAATGGGATACTATCCAGAACAAGCGCTATTTACCCAAATTAAAAGTTGGTTAACAGCAATTGGTTGGTAGTCTATGAAAATTTAATCACTATGCTTCAAACAATATCTTTGCGTGATAAATCCTCACTTACCTGTGTTTTGAAATCAAATCATAAGCGGCTTGAATATCTTGAGTTTTTTCTTTAGCTGCTTCCATCATTGCTGGCGGAAGACCTTTAGCAATTAATTTATCAGGGTGGTGTTGTGACATCAGTTTACGGTATGCTTTTTTAATGTCTCCCTTAGAGTCTTCTTTACTAACACCTAAAATTTTATAGGCATTTTCTAATTGTCCTGTGCTGGTTGATGCATTTTCACCGTTAAATTGTTGATAACTTTGTCCTGCTTGTTGATTAAATGCAGCACTGGCAATTATCATTTCTAATAAATCATCTAACTGACGTGAAGAATAACCTAGTAATTTAGCAATGGTGTGTAATACTTCACGCTCTTTGGTATCTAAATCACCGTCAGAAAAAGCCACTTGAATTTGAATTTCCAAAAACATCAGGCGTAAATCATGACGAGCACCACAAATACGTCTAAACTTTCGTAATCGCTCTTGTAAAGGAAATCCTGTTGTTTTACCTTCTCGAAACGCATCTTGTGCTTGTTGACGCAATTCACTGGTTAAACCAAGCTTGTTCATATAGGCACTAGCAAACGCTATTTCATGATTAGTCACCTGCCCCTTAGCTTTAGCTACATGTCCCATCACTGAAAAAGTTGTATAGAAAAAAGCAGCTTGACGAGCAACATCATCTTCTTTACCACCCGATACACCATCAAAATCGAAGCCGCGCCCACGATCAAATATGTGCCCTAACCACATACCGAGCAATGCTCCAACAAAGCTCCTACTTAGCATAAAGCCAAATAGAAATCCTAAAACTTTTCCCCAAATACGCATACGTTTATTATTTTCCTACACTTTAATTTGCTATTTACTCGCTACTCGTAGCGAGAAAGCGACATTTGCTATATCATATACGTTTCATTGCACATATTTAAGATAACCTTTACAAATAAATGCTTTTTTTCCGACTATCTCTTATTTTCATCACTTTATTTTGTGTAGCATTTTCAATGTTTGCGTATGCAGAAACACACTCTGAAACAGGTTCAGAACCCGTAGATTTGACTCAACAATGCGCCATTCCTACTTTTTATCCCATGATGCCTAACGCCCCTAAAATAACAGATGACAGTATTAACATAACCTCTAAATATGCCAGTATTGAAAAAGATCAAGTCGCCAATTTTAAGGGTGGCGTCACATTAATAGATAAAAGCCAAACAATCACAGCAGATCAACTCGCTTTTGATCGTTTATTAATGACCTTTAATGCGCAAGGTAATATACGATATCAAAACCAAAGTATTGATATTTTGGCTAGTGAATTATATGCCAGTAAAAACGACAAAAAAAGCACCATGCACGATGCTGCATATCAATTATATGGTAATCCTGGTCGCGGCAGTGCAGAGCAATTAGAAATTAGTGCCAAATCAGGATTAAGCTTAGCTGATTCAACATTTACAACTTGTGTGGGTGAAAAACCTGATTGGCAAATAAAGGCGTCTGAAATAAAAATATCTGCAGACGGCAGTGAAGGCGAAGCATATCATGCACAAATACGATTATTTGACACGCCCATATTGTACCTACCCTATTTTACTTTTCCTGTTTCAAAACAACGAAAAAGTGGTTTTTTATACCCTAAAATTGGCAGCTCTAGTAATTCAGGTCTAACCATTGAAATACCCTATTATTGGAATATTGCCCCTAATTTAGATGCCACCATAACACCACATTATATGTCTAAACGGGGCTCACAATTAAAAACAGAAGTCAGGTACTTATCAGGGCTGCAAAATGGCACAATTAATTTAGAATATTTGAATAAAGATAATGAAATTAACGCCAATAGTGATGCACGTTATCTTGCACGATTGCAACACGTAGGAACTTTTTCAGATAGCTTTAGAGCTTATATTGACTACACAACCATGAGTGATGACAATTATTTAGTTGATATTGGCTCTAAACAATACAATGCAAACGATGCTTATTTATACCAAGTTGGTGAGCTATCTTATTTTGGTGAACAATGGCAAACCACGCTAAAGTTACAAGATTTTGAAGTTTTAGGGAATCATCAACCTAGTTATAAAACATTACCCCACATAGAAATTTATGCACAAGAACCATTTACACTATTTTCACAACCAAACTTATCAGGTCAATTAGAATTCAACTCAGAGTTAACTAGTTTTAAAGCTCAATCTAGTGATCAAGCTAACGCAAATCGTTATCATGTTGAGGCAGGAGTTAACTTTCCATTATCCACACCCGCTTGGTTTTTAAATTCTGAATTTAAATTAATGCATACTTATTACCAACAAGATAATATTAAGGTGGGCAGTGCACTAAGTAAAACAGTGAATCGCACATTACCTAAAGTGCGTTTTCATGGGGGTATTAACTTTGATAGGCACTTATCATTATTTGATAATCACTATACTCAAACAATAGAACCACAAATTCAATATTTGTATATTCCAGAAAAAGATCAAAGTAATATTGGTTTATATGATACAACCAAATTACAAGATGATTTTAATGGTTTATTTAGAGACAAAAGTTTTAGCGGTTTAGACCGAGTAGCCAGTGCTAACCAATACACTTGGGGTATTACAAGTAGAATTCTTGATCAATCAAACTTAGAAATTTTTCGACTAAGTTTAGGGCGTATTCAATATTTATCCACAAAGAACACCGTTGATGAATTATTTGATGATAATAATGATAATCTGCAGTCGTCAGTTGCCGCCAGTTTGTTTTATCGCTTAAATCATCAGTGGCAAATCAGTAGCGATATACAATACAATACAGATGAAAGCTTTACAAACAAAAGCCAAGCGGCGGTTAATTATCAAATTGACAAATATAATTCAGTTCAATTGAACCATAGGTACGCTCGTAATGTCTCAGATAGTAGTTTAGAACAAATGTCATTACTCGCAAACTTTGCACTAAACAAAGACTGGGCTTTTGTAGGACGCTTAACACAAGATTTAAAAGGACAGCGTAGTATAGAGAGTTATGCGGGAATACAATTTGAAAGTTGCTGTTGGGCTGTACGTATTGCTTACCACAGACATATAAATTCAAACTTAAGTGGTAATGACTCTAACAATGAAAACCGTGATGATTTTAATAGTGGCTTTGAACTACAATTTATCATCAAGGGGCTAAATGGTAACCAAAAGACTATTGGCACACAAGACATGTTTAATTCAAGTATTTTTGGCTATAAGCGCCCGTACTATTTACAGAACTAAACATAAAACAATTAATAATATTCCATAAAAGATGTAATTATTCATGAAAAATTTAGTGAGCACTTTACTTAACACATTACTTTTAACCAGCGTACTTTATGCAGGGCTACAAACTGTTGCACATGCCGAAGAAAAACAAATTGACAAAGTAGCAGCAATTGTTAATGGCGGTGTCGTACTTGAGTCTGAAGTACAAGATCTTCTCTCCAATATTAAAAAGCAAGCTAAAAAAAATAATCAATCACTACCTTCAGACAAGGCATTGCGCACCCAAGTAATGGATAAGTTAATTAACGATAGCTTAATGTTACAAATCGGTGAACGTATGGGCATACAAGTCAGTGATGCTCAATTAGATCAAACCATTACAAATATGGCAAAAGAAAATAAATTAACCCTATCTCAATTTAGACAAGCACTCATTAGCGATGGCGAAGACTATGAGAAATATAGAGAAAATGTGCGTATTGAATTAATTTCAGGTGAAGTAACTCGTAATAGTGTTCAACGTCGTATTTATATATCACCGCAAGAAGTTTCCAATTTATTAGATTTAATGAAAGAACAAACCACTAATAATGTTGAATACCACCTTGGTCACATACTCATTGAATTCCCAGCCAATGCCACACAAGCTGACCTAACAGCTAGTAAATCGCGTGCTGATAAAGTGATAGAATTATTGAATAGTGGTTCTGATTTCAAGAAAATAGCGATTGCTTCATCAGGCGGTGCAAATGCACTTGATGGTGGGGACTTAGGTTGGCAAAATATTAATGAAATGCCGACGCTCTTTTCTGACTTAATAGATGGGAAAGACAAAGGTACCGTTGTTGGTCCTATCCGTACTGGTTTGGGTTTTAGTATTGTAAAAGTACTCGATATTCGAGGCCGTCAAGTAGTAGAAGTAGAAGAAGTCTTAGCTAGCCATATTTTAATTAAACCTTCTATTATTTTAAGTGAAGCTAAAGCAGAAGCACAGTTACAAGGGCTACTAGATAAAATTGAAGCTGGAGAAGCTAATTTTGCAGATCTAGCTAAAGAATTTTCTGAGGGACCAACTTCTGTTCGAGGTGGCGATCTAGGCTGGGCAGACCCAAATACTTATGACCCTGCTTTTAAAGAAGCCCTTGCCACCATGAAAGTTGGTGACTACCACAAACCATTTCGCTCTTCATTTGGTTGGCATATCATTCAATTAAATGATCGACGCATGGTTGATGCAACTTCTCAAATGAATAAAAACCGTGCTTATCAAATACTTCATAATCGAAAATTTGGTCTTGAAAGTGCTCGTTGGATCAAAGAAACACGCGATGAAGCTTATATAGAAATTTTTGAACAGGATAAATAATTATGACTAAACGTGTCGCTATTACACCTGGTGAACCTGCAGGTATTGGTCCAGATTTAGTTATTGTAATCGCACAACAATCTTGGCCTGTAGAGCTGGTTGTTGTTGCGTCAAAAGCCTTGATAACGAATCGCGCTAAGCAATTAAATTTACCCATAACACTCATAGACTACAATCCTAATAAGGAAGCTCGCCCACAAGCTAAAAGTACTTTAACTATAATAGATATACCATTGGCTGAGCCAGCAGTTGCTGGCATCCTTGATGTCAACAATGGCGCCTATGTTGTTGAGACACTCAAAGTGGCGAGTGACAAAAATATAACAGGTGAGTTTGATGCTGTTGTTACAGGGCCAGTGAATAAAGGGTTAATCAACAAAGCTGGCGTACCATTTAGTGGTCATACAGAGTTTTTTGCTCATCAAGCAAATTGCTCTGATGTTGTAATGATGCTCGCTACCAAAGGTTTACGCGTAGCCTTAGTGACCACTCACATACCATTAGCCTATGTGGCGAAAGCTATCACCTTTGAACGGTTGCAAAAAATTACCCGTATTCTTCATCAAGATTTAAAAAATAAATTTGGTATCCAATCACCCAAAATTTATGCTTGTGGTATTAACCCTCATGCTGGTGAAGATGGTCATTTAGGTCGTGAAGAAATAGATGTAATGGAACCTGCCTTTGCTCAGCTTAGAGAAGAAGGCATTAATGTTATTGGCCCATTACCTGCCGATACTATTTTCCAAGAAAAATATTTAAACGATGCTGATGCCATTTTGAGCATGTATCACGATCAAGGATTACCCGTATTGAAATATAAAGGTTTCGGCTCCTCAGTAAATATCACTTTAGGATTACCTTTTATTCGTACATCGGTTGATCATGGAACTGCACTTGAATTAGCAGGTACAGGTAAAGCCGATTCAGGCAGTATGATGGAAGCCATTAACAGTGCCATTTATTTAATCAACAACAGCATCGCGCAATAAAGCTATATAGTTATAAACTAAATTGTTATAGCCTGAATACTTGAGAATATTTATGAACAGTAAAACCCATTTAGGTCATCAAGCTAAAAAGCGCTTTGGTCAAAACTTTCTTCACAATGATGCCGTTATCAGCGACATTGTTGATGTAATTAATCCCGAGCCTGGCGAAAATTTAATTGAAATAGGTCCAGGCCTTGGTGCATTAACTGAACCAGTAGTAGAACGAGCAAAGAAGTTATCTGTAGTAGAATTAGACAGAGATCTTGCCCACAGATTACGCCATCATCCTTTTTTGGCACCACACTTAACAATTTATGAAACTGATGCCTTAAATTTTGATTTTGCTCAATTACTAAAAAATGAAGAGGGATTAGAAAAGCCATTACGTATTTTTGGTAATTTACCATACAATATTTCTACGCCATTAATTTTTCATCTATTAACGTTTAAAGATAAAGTAAAAGACATGCACTTTATGCTACAAAAAGAAGTAGTTGAACGTATGGCAGCAGAACCAAATTGTAAAGCGTATGGGCGTTTGTCTATTATGACTCAATACCAGTGTCAGGTATTTCCTGTAATGGAAATTGGCCCTGAAGCATTCAAACCAGCGCCAAAAGTAGACTCAGCTATTGTACGTTTGATACCCCATAAAGAAATTAAAAACCCAGTAAAAGATATTAACGCCTTAAACACTGTGTGTTTGGCCGCCTTTAATCAGCGTAGAAAAACTATTCGAAATAGCTTTAAAAAATTAATCAGTGAAGAACAGTTAACAAGTCTTAACATTGATGCTAACTTACGACCTGAAAATTTAAGTATTGACGAATATATCAAACTGGCTAATTTTATTGTTGAAAACCCTCCAGTTAACATAGAAGAACCAAACACTAAAAAGAAATCAAGGCGCGCAATGAACCGAGCAAACGAATAAAACAATGGCTATTTATTTAGTTGGGGATATTCAAGGCTGTTATAGCGAACTTCAAGCACTTTTAAAAAAAGTTGCCTTCAATCAGAAAGTTGACCAACTTTATTTGGCTGGGGATCTGGTTGCCAGAGGACCAGACTCGTTAGCCACCTTACGCTTTGTTAAATCACTTCAACAATCAGCCAAAGTCGTACTAGGTAACCACGATCTTCATTTACTCTCTGTTTATGCTGGCATTAAAAAAGTAAAAAAACAAGATAAGCTTGATAGGTTACTAGCCGCAGATGATATTGATGAGTTAATGAACTGGTTAGCCCAGCAACCTCTGTTGCAACAAATAGGGCAAGAAAATGCTTACATGAGTCATGCAGGTATTCCACCACAGTGGAATTTACAACAAGCAATAAAACAAGCAAAATTTGCAGGTGAACGGCTAAAGTCTAAACACAGAAACCAATGGCTTAGTAAAATGTACGGTGAAAAACCTGACGATTGGCAACAGGTAAAAACCGATGAAGATAAATTTCGTTATACCATTAATGCTTTTACGCGAATGCGCTATTGCTATAAAGACAAACGACTAGAACTTCAAAATAAGTCAGCACCTCTAAACAAGCGCTTTGAAAAACAATCTGACGTTAACAATATTGATTTAGTGCCATGGTACGAACTTTCCTCAACCATCATAAAAACAACTTGGGTTTTTGGCCACTGGGCTGCTTTGATGGGCAATTGTTCTGTGCCCAATATTTATGCTTTAGATACTGGTTGTGTATGGGGAAACCATTTAACCTTATTACGTTGGCATGACAAAAAAGTATTTACTGAACCCTCACATATCCCCACAAATTAAAGCTAAACGGTTAAATTAAAATATATTTTTTAATTATAGATGAAAAAATTGTACAGCTTGATATACTAAATTTTGAAGGCTTATTGTGAATATACCTTTAAAAAATAGTAAAGCATATAGAAATGATAACGTAGAAAATGGCTATTTACCGATAGCTTATATAGCTCTAGTGCTAACTATATCTGTACTAAATAATAATTATAATAATAAAAAACTAATAATAATAAAAAACTAATAATAATAATAAAAACCAATCTATGAGAATAAGAAATTACTTCCTTAATTTCACTGTTCTTTAACGTAAAAATTTGTTTCAATTTAATTGGTGGTATATATGAATCTAACCGTAGCAATGAAGATAATTGGTGGTTTTGCCATCATTTCAATTCTACTCATTTTAACAAGCGTAATATCGCTGCTTAATTTAAAAACAATCAGCGACTCAACCAGCCAGCAAAGTCAAATAGCCATTCCAACGTTAAAAGGTAGCAATAAATTAGCGCTAGAACTAGATCAAATGACAAATGCTATTTTAGAAGGTTTTTATCAGTCAGAACTCCCCTTGCTTGATGAAGATTTAACCACTTATGACGCAATAGATAAAGGATTTATTCCTGCATTGAATCAATTGAAAACCTTAGTAAAAGATGAAAAAATTCTAGTTAACAATTTAAATAAAGTGGCAGAAATTTTTAACTCTTTCAATGAGGCCGCCTCTATTGTTTTTCAAAATAGAAAATTATCAATTGAACAAAAAACGAGTTTAAAAGAAAAAGTCAGCGACTTAGAAGACAAGTCTGACGATACTGTTACTTTATTACTCGACTTAGCCGATCACCGATTAGCAAACACTACACTTCAACGTGCTATTAGCTTAAGCGAGCAATTAGAAAATCAACTAAATACTATAGTAACCTCTTCTCTAGAGTATAGCGATACGTCTTCAAGCGATACCGCAGAGTTGATTGAAAGTGAAATTTCATTCAGTTTGCAAGGAGCCCAGGCGTCAGTAAATGAAATTATTGCTGAGCTAACAATGAATGATATTGAAAACATTGCCAGCGAGTTATCTGAATCTTTTGCTGATATTGAAATGTTACTTTCTTCAGATCAGGGAATATTGTTTTATAAACGTTCTCAATTATCGGCTAATCAACAAGCAATTAATATGTTAAAGGCCGTTAAAGAATATACAATTAAAGCAAATGAGATATTAGAAAAACAAGTAGATCTAGCAAACCAAGCAACCCTTGCATCAAGTGAACTCGTTAAAAAATCGGTTTCAAGTGGTAATCAGCAAACTATCATTATTGCCATTGTTTCAATTATTATTGCATTTACGATTGCACGATTGACGCTAGTAAGTATTACTCGCCCGTTAAGTCGTGTTAACGACATGCTTAATATTGTATCTTCAGGTGACCTATCACGTAAGTTGGATGAAAGTGGTAAAGATGAATTTGCCCAATTATCTAAAAACTGTAATCTACTGATTGATAGCTTACGAACTCTTATTGAAAGCATTGTTAACCGTTCTTCACAACTTGCTGCTGCTGCTGAGCAAACCTCTGCAGTCACAGCAGAAAGTACGATAGCAATAGAAGAACAACGCAGTCAGGTTGAACAAGCAGCTTCTGCAACCACAGAGATGAGCAGCACAGCGCAAAGTGTTTTATCTAGCGCAAACGATGCATTAGGTGAGATTAAACACGCAGATGATGAAGCAGAACGAGTTAAAACTATTTCTGGTCGTAACCGCCACACCATAGAACAACTCGCCCAAGAAGTTGACTCTGCAGCTCATGTAATCAATCAATTACAACAAGATAGCGCCTCTATAGGCAGTATTCTTGATACTATTCGAGGTATTGCTGATCAAACTAATTTACTTGCATTAAATGCGGCCATTGAAGCGGCCCGCGCTGGTGAACAAGGTCGCGGCTTTGCCGTTGTTGCCGATGAAGTGAGAACCCTAGCAAGTAGAACACAAGAATCAACATCAGAAATTCAAACAATGATTGAATCGCTACAAGTAGGCGCAGGCAAAGCAGTAACCGTGATGGATGCTGGCAAAATAAAAGCGGGCGACTGTGTAACACAGTCAGAAGAAGCTGACAAAGCGTTAGAAACGATTACTCATGCTGTACATGAAGCTTATGATCGTAGTTCACAAATAGCCAGTGCTGCAGAAGAACAAAGCGTTGTAGCACATGAGATCAGTGAAAATCTAGAATCAATTGTTACCATTGCAGAACAAACCACTGCAGGCTCTAAACAAACAGCAGAATCAAGCAGTGAAGTGGCGCGCCTTTCTGAAGAGTTACAACAATCAGTACAAGAGTTTAAGCTGTAAACCCTTGTAAATAAAATACATTAATAAAAGTCTGCTTTACGTAACCAAAGCAGGCTTTTTTATTTCCATGTACAAACTTTCAATCTCTAAGTCAATTCAGCAAAACAAGAGGGTAAATACTTTGCATAAGGTTTCCAAACAGTTTTAATGTGAGTATTTAATCCATTTCTAAGCTGAATATCACTTAATGTATCAATATGTCGAGACTCTTTAGCAAAATCCAAACAAGCATTTTCAAAATCTAATGAGCAAAAATCAAGTAGCTTAGTTAGACTTTTTTTAGGTTCAGCAACAAAACTCTCATAACTAACATGATGAATAAACTCTGGCAGCACTTGCTGCCAATGCAACATAACTCGCCGATAATATTTATGATATTTTGCTATCTCATCCATTGAACAAAAATAGGGTTCTGAAGCGTCAAAATGATTACTAAAAATTGACCAACTTACTGATTTTACCTCACGAGAAATGTGAACCACTTTAGCGTGAGGAAAAAGCATTTTAATCAAGCCAATAGATTGATAATTGGCTGGCATTTTATCAATGATAAAATCAGCATTAGGTGCTAAAGCTTGCATGTTCGACAAATAATGTGCACCTAATGTTTCACATTGTTCTAAGGTTAGTAATTTGCACCCTTGTGGAAATGGCTGTTTAGTTAACTGAAAGATCCCTTGTGCAATATCACCAGCTAAAAATGGCAATTCCCCTGCCGAGCTTATTTTACTATGACTAAGTAACATTTGTTCTAATAAGGTAGAGCCTGAACGCGGTTGACCAACAATGAAAACCGGAGTCAATGGAGATTCTTTTTTTAAATGAACACCCAACGCCTGCGACTTACTAGTCTGCATTTGTTTTATTTTTTTAAAAAAAGAGGCTGAAAAGGTATCTGTTAACTGAAAAAAATAAGGAGCCATATCATCTACACAGAAGTCAGTTTGTGATAGTTGTATATTATTTGCTTGAGTATAATGATGAAAAGCTTGTTCATAATCCTGCGCTTGGTGAAATAATTGCGCAAAAGCATAATGAAGTAAAATTTGTTCTCGTTGATTAAGCGATGTGCTTTTATGAGTTAATTTATCTAAAAAATTCTGCGCATAAGCATCAATCGAGTTTTGATGTTTTATACGAACCTTTAAAGAAAATGCACGCACATTATAAGGCGATAGTTTTAATAGTTTATCTAAATAAATCTCTGCTTTGTCTAATTGATTTGACTGACCATAAAAAATAGCTAACGCAAGCAAACTAGGACTAAAGTCTTTTTTAATAGCATAAGCTTTCAATAAGGCTTGCTCCGCTTGCACGAACCGCTGAAGTTTTTGACAAGATTGCGCTAATGATAACCATAGCGGTGGAATATTCGCAGATAGTTGCACGCAACGGCTAAAAATATCATAACTGGGCTGATAACTATCAAGCGCTAAGGCAACCTTACCAAGTCCCCACAATGCATCAATATCATTAGGATTTACTTTTAGCAATTCCCTATATAGCTGCTCTGCCTGTTTTATTTGGTTTTTTTGAAAAAATAGATTCGCTTGAACGATTAAACTCATAATAACATTGTTTGTTTTCTTTACTCATTTACCTAGTATAAGTTATTTAACGGTATGTGATACAAATAAACAATAGCTATTGCTTGAAGCATTGTATGGCTGGGCGTGTTCCCAAACGACTATAGCCTAGCCAAACATAAATAAACGCTATATCAATAAGCTATACCAATAAATAATCAGATACTATGTCAATAAAAAACACTACCATGCGTATATTTCTATTGACAATAACGTACATCGATATATAATCCAATTCGCTTGAAGTTAGTTTTATTTTTTTGTACACCATTTCGACGTTATATTAGTAGCTCGTCCTGATTTATAAGTAATAGCAACTTTTTTTAGCAAACCCGCTTTAAGACTATGCTTATAATGTTTATCTTATGTTTTTAAAGCACAATTACTCATAAATAAAATAGGATGACTACTATGTCTACTACTACTGGTACAGTAAAATGGTTTAACGAAGCAAAAGGTTTCGGTTTTATCGAGCAAGAAAATGGCCCTGACGTTTTTGCTCATTTCAACGCAATCGTTGGCGAAGGTTTCAAAACTTTAGCTGAAGGTCAAAAAGTTGAATTTACAGTAACTGACGGTCAAAAAGGCCCTCAAGCTGAGAATATTGTTGCACTTTAATTTTTAATAATTAAAGTCACGAAAAAAGCGAATATCTTCATGATAATTCGCTTTTTTTATGCCTGAAAACTTATCTCCCTGTTTCATAAACCCTGCTATTGCTCAATCAAGCGCCTTGCCCTGATTTATTTTTCCTGCGCACAACAAGATCACAAACTTAATAAAACTAATGGTATAAGTTTTATCTAATAAATAGTAACGGACTTTGGTCTTAATACTGCCAATATACTTAAACGTTCCGTATCGCAATATTCCATAGCCTTATTTAACAATTCATCATCAACCCCCAAAGAAGTTAACGGTATTTTATCCAAAAGCGCTTTTTGATTCGTCGATTTCAATAGTTTTTGATGCACCAGAATACGCTTTGCAATATAAAGTAATTGGCTCTCAGTATTCACTAAACCAAAATTCGCTTCATCTTGATTTCGAATTGGAGCCACTATGTTATAGGGTAATTGCCACAGTTTTAATATTTCAGCACCTAACTCTCCAAAAGTAAACCCTAAAATATCACGCTGAACATCCCATGGTAAATCACTGGCTTGTTTAATATTGTATTCAGGTATTTTATCTGGCGATAATTGCTTTACTATTAATTCACCTAAATTATGTAAAAGACCCAAAATAAATAATCTCTCGGCATTAGGTACATTCAAACTGCAGCCTAAAAATTTAACGAGTAAAGCGCAATCAATACTCTCTTCCCAAAAATTTTCTAAGAAACCTTGGTCTGCGTGAATTGACTCAAATGCCTGCTCAGTGAAATAAGCAATCACAAGGTTGTATACCTCTGTAATACCTAGAACTAATACCGCTTTTGAGATAGTATCAATTTTACCAGGGTAATTAAAAAAAGCGCTATTGGCGAGCTTTAAAATAGTACCTGAAAGTGCTGGATCAACAATAATAACATCATTGATATCATCAATAGTTGACGACTCATTATCTATTAATTCTTTAATTCTAATAAATGAATCTGATAAAACAAAAATATCACCCGCCTGAGATGCATAGTCAATTGCTGTCATAGATCGCCATCCATTTAGAGTATTTACCAAATTGATTAAGTTATTGCACATCGAGCATAGCTCTGAGTTGGGAAGAAATTTAATTAAATTGGTATTATACGTTAATAAGTTTATATTCATAACTTAGCACAGTTTTAAAAACGGCTACAACAAATCAATATTCTGCACTAATTTGATATGATGAAAATTTGCGCATATTGATAACGCCTTCTTCAAAAATTAAATATTGCCCTTTTATACCCAACAACACACCTGATATTACGGCAGTTTTGTCAAAATTGTATGAACTAATTTTGGTTAAATACTCACTAACAGGGTAATCAATTTCCACAACATCTTCATTTAACTGTTGTACAGCTGCACCACCAAACTTAAGAGCTATTTCATCTAAACGTCCTACAATTTTAGGAATTAATATCTTTGCTTGCAATTTTAAATCTATGGATTCATTACTGCCTTTTAGCATTGCACGCCAATTAGTTTTATCACTAATATATTCACCTAATGCGGTTTCAATTAAGCCAGACTGTAAACGAGTACTTACCTTAAATATTGGTAGTGCTTGCGTTGCACCTTGATCAATCCAGCGAGTAGGAATTTGTGTGTGGCGAGTAATACCAACCTTTAAAGCAGAAGTGTTAGATAAATAAACATAATGATCAACCATGCAATACTGCTCACCCCAATGCGGTTCTCGACATGTGCCTAAGTGGTGATGACAAGTTTCTGGTTTCATAATACACATATCACATTGGGCAAGCTTCGTCATGCAAGGGTAGCAAAAACCTTGAGAATAACTTTTTTTAGTCGTTTTACCACAATGTTTACATGCAATTTTACCATGAAAGGTTAAGGTTAGTTTTTTACCTATTAGCGGATTTAGTGCAATACTTTGCTGCTCATTCCCCTCTCCAATAGCTGCTAAAGGTAATTGATAGTGAACAAGGTTATTTACATCTAATTGGGCCGTTAATTTTTCAACTGCACCTATTTCAGAAATTGGCATTATATCTCTCTTAAATTATTTTCTTTAGGTTAGTACATCACGAGTTAAATGATAAATGAAATGTTAATAGTGATTTCACAACAGACATTGCTCAAAAAGATTTAACATTCGGTTTTTGACGAGCTTGTTTTACTCTCTTTTTATTAGCTTTACTTGTTAAACGTCGCTGAACAGATCCTTTTGTTGGCTTAGTTACCTTTCTTTTTTTTTGCACTACCATTACTGATACAATCAATGCTTTTAATCGGTTTAAAGCATCATCTTTGTTCATTTCTTGTGTACGAAAAGATTGCGCTTTAATGATAACAATACCCTCTTTTGAGATTCGCGTATCTTTACAGTTTAGTAGTCGAGATTTATAAATATCAGGCAAAGATGACCGCTTGATATCAAAACGCAGATGAATAGCCGTAGCCACTTTATTGACTCGTTGACCGCCATTTCCCATAGAACGAATCGCGCTGAGTTCTATTTCCCAATCTGCTAAACTAACACTATTTGATATCTCTAACACTTTTATTTACCATTGATTAACCTTTAGCTCGCTTTATACACTTTCTTTCATGGCTCTACAAAAAACATGGTATGTCTATTTTCTACGTTGCAATGACAACAGCTTGTATACTGGCATAACAACTGATATTAACCGTCGCTTACATCAGCACAACAATACCAAGCTAGGGGCTAAGTATACTAGAGCAAAACGGCCAGTAACACTCGTATTTATTGAATCAGCTCCAGATAAAAGTACCGCAAGCAAGCGAGAATACCAACTGAGAAAACTAAAAAAAATACAGAAAGAACGATTAGTTAGTACTTACCTTGCTTGCTCAAGCATTACCTAGAGGTCTGCTCAGTTCAAATATACTTTTTTATTTCGATTAATTAATTAATTACTGTTAGAATGCCCCGTTTTTTATAATGAAGTGAATGTTTATGCCTGAGACTGTTACCCCTAACAAAGCTATGTTTATTGAAAAGTATTGTGCTATAGACAGCGAAAAAATTAGTTTTACTCGTCAACAGGGAAGTGACTTTGCTAAACAAGTAGCTGATGATTTTAACCCACTACACAATATTGAAGCCAAGCGGTTTTGTGTTCCTGGCGATCTGTTATTTTCAGTGATTATAGCAAAGGCTGGTTTATATAAAGAGATGAGCTTTGATTTTTCTGGCATGGTAAATGATAGTATTGCTCTTACGTTTCCCACTGAAATCAATCCTTGTTTCGATATTGTTGATGATAATAAAAAAACCTATTTAACTGTTGAAGCCAGCGGCGAAAGAACCCATTGTCCTTCATTAATCAATGCCCTAACTAAAGCTTATGTAGATTTCTCAGGTCATACTTTCCCTGACATTTTAGTTAAGTTAATGACTGCAAATAACGTCATGATTAACCCCGCTAGACCTATGGTTATGTATCAATGCATGAAAATCAGTCTTAAACGCCTTGATATATCAACACTTACGCTGCAACTTGCACAAACCAGTTTGTCAATAGAAGCAAAACGTGGTGATGCGTGGTTAGAATTTGATCTAATCAGTGAGGGTGAAGTGGTAGGTCATGGTAAAAAACACATGCTATTAAGCGGTTTGCGTGAATATTGTCAAGACAGTGTTGACGCTATGGTTGAACAATATAAAGAAAGTAAAAAACGCTATAAAGACCAATAAAACTTCACAGCAAGTAGTATTCAAAAGTCTGATCATGTCACGGATAAGTAATTATTTAATATTCGCCCTTAATATTACTTCACTTCTTTATAGCTTTTTTCAAACTTGATTCCTTGCATTTGTTTATCTTCACTACAAAAAGCAAACATCGCTAAGTTTTTAGGGCGTCTACATTGATTTGGTTGCTGGTAATACTTTAACCATGCTCGCTTTTTCTTTCCTTGATATTTTGACTTCAACACAATCGCATTATTCGTTTTAAATGGCGTGGCTTCTCCTGCTTTATTAGTGTTTATTATTTTGCTCCTCATGCGATTAACAGACTTATGTGTATTACTCTGTTTTTTAGATTTACGCTTGGATTTTTTCTTAGGCTTAACCTTTCCATTTTCACATTGCCACCATTTATCACGAGCTTTATCTTCGCGCTTTCGTAAACTCATCCCTTTATTTTTTGAATAACCACTTCGCTGTAATGCTTGAACCTTATGTAATTTTTCAAGTAAAGGTTTACAACGTTTTTTAGCTGTTACGGTAGGTGTAAAAACAAAACACATAATAACAAAAAGTACACAGGTAAGTTGTGACATAATTTCGATCCTTGAATAACTATTGAAAAATCCATTCTTACTTTACTAAACTTGTATTTAATGAGGTTAAATTTAATCAGCTTAAGTCGTTATTTATTTAAGCATAGTCCAAATTTTAGACTATGCTTAAATGAATTAGCAATAACATGGATGTTTAAAATGAATAAACCTGATTTAAAAAATAATATTTTCATCACTTGCGCTTTACTCTGCCTTCTACTGCATAGCCAAATAAATGCACAATCAAATGATCAAATAAAACCTAAAATTCAACATGCCAAGCCATATAAAACGGTGGATGATATCAGCCAATATTGGATATCAGAAAAACTTGACGGCATACGTGGCTACTGGGATGGAACACAATTACTGACTAGACAAGGTAATACTATTCATAGTCCAACGTGGTTTACTCAACACTGGCCGTATGATGTGATGGATGGTGAACTATGGATTGCAAGAAACCAGTTTCAAGCGACATTATCATGTGTCAGAAAAACTATCATTGATGAGCAGTGTTGGCGCAATGTTCGGTTTATGATTTTTGATCTTCCTCAACACACAGGTACATTTACCGAAAGAATTAATACCATGATAACCCTAATAGAACGTACTGATTCAGCTTATTTAACTATGATCACTCAATTCAAACTACAAAGCACACAACAATTAGAAGCCACCCTTAACGAGGTTATTGCTGAACAAGGAGAAGGTTTAATGTTACACCTTGAAAGTGCTTTTTACCATGTAGGGAGAACTACTAATATAATGAAGCTAAAAAAGTACCAAGATGCAGAAGCAACCGTTATCGGGTATACAAATGGTAAAGGTAAATATCTTGGCATGTTAGGCGCTTTAAAAGTAAAAATGCCTAACGGTATTATTTTTAATATTGGCTCAGGCTTTACAGATGAGGAACGTGTCAATCCTCCACCAATTGGCAGTATTATTACTTACAAATATAACGGTAAAACTCAAGTGGGTATTCCAAGATTTGCTAGGTTTTACCGTATTAGAGGCAGTAACATAAAAAAATAAGCAACCTATTTGGGTATATAGATATTACTCAGGCTGATATGAAAAAACTAAAACTTTAAGCCCCTTACCTTTATGTGCCTCTTTAAACACCTTAGGATTGTCTAATCGTTGTTCAAAAATACAATCAGGGCATTCTCTCACCACTTCATTTTTTAAAAACTGTTCATCCAAATCAGGTGAATTCAAACAAAGCAATAATTGTGCACCTTGGTTCATCCATTGAGGGATTTTTCGTATGATTTTAGCGTAGTCTCTTTCAATATTCACACTGCCTTTTTGAAATGATGGCGGATCGCAAATCAACAAATCATACTTACCATATTTTTTAATACGACTATTCGATTTAAAAATATCTATCCCTTCAAAAACAATATGTTTCCCCTCTTTCTTTGATAATTTATTTAGTTGATGATTTTCTCTGCCTTTGCTTAACGAAGATTTACTTAAATCAATATTGACTACGCTCTTCGCCCCGCCCGCTATTGCAGCCACTGAAAAAGCACAGGTGTAAGCAAATAAATTGAGAACATTTTTATTGGTAGCCTGTTCATACACCCAATGTCGTCCATTAGCCATATCTAAAAACAGACCACTATTTTGAGCTTTGCCTAACTCAATATGATATGAAAGCCCGTGCTCAGTAACAACTGTTCTATCAGTCGCCTCTCCTAATAAAGCTTCAGTTGGAGCAAATTTTTCATAACGACGTTGTACTTGTACACTCTTACACAGTGGTGTTAAAGCATGTAATGCCTGTGCTTGCGCTAATAACCAAGCTTCATCAACTGCTTTGTATAAAGTAATGAGAATAACGGGTGAGAGCCAATCAACATTCACATAAGATAAGTTTTCATAGGCATGCCCGCGGCCATGAAATAACCGTTGGCAATCGGTAAAGTCTGTAGCAACAATATAGTTGAGCATAAAGGTAGTTTGATTCAGTATAAATGAAAAAAGATGAATCAATTATACCAGTTAATTAAACGGATTCTCTATTAACCAAAAATTTAAACAAAAACAAAAAAGCCGAGCAACAATAACATTACTCGGCTTTTGTACCCAAAATTGTACCTAAATAAACTTGTACTCAAACTCTGCGCTTATGTGTTAAAAACCGAACAAATTCATTGCAAAGAATTTCGTGGCAACCGTATTAATAAAAATAACTAATACAATGGCAGGAATAAATGTACCTAATGAGAAGTTAATATATTTTTCTACCCATGAGCCAATATAGTGATCATTTCCTATACTCAAATGTTCAGATAAATTTTTACTTTTCCAGCGGTAAGTAACAAACACACAGAGTAAAAAACCATTTAACGGTAAAATAGTGTCATAAAAAACGTCATAGACAATGTCAAAAAAAGACTTAGGGCTACCAGAATATGAAGCAAAATCAGTAAAAAAATTGACCATACCAAAAGAAAGTGTCGCAAAAACAGTTAGAACACCTGCCGTTATTAACAAAATAGACAACGCTTTTTTGCGACTATGTTTTTTCTCTGTCACTAAATAAGAAACGGGTACCTCAAGAATTGATACTAAAGAAGTAATCGCAGCAAAAAAGACTAAAATAAAGAAAAAAGCAGCAACAGCACTCGCGCCAATATAGCCAATGGATGTTTGCAGTGCTAAAAATATTTTAGGTAAAAAAGTAAATATCAATGAAACAGAACTATCACTTAACTCACTCGGATCTACATTGGGGTTAAACGAGAAGATGGCAGGTAAAATCATTAAACCAGCCACAAAAGCAACACCAGTATCCGTAATTGCAACCAACTTAGCTGAGTTAGGAATATTAGTTTTACTATCAATATACGAGCCATAGGTAATTAAAATTCCCATTCCCAACGACAATGAAAAAAATGCCTGAGACAAAGCACCATTGACAACACTTGGGGTTATTTTACTAATATCAGGAATTAAGAAAAACTCCACACCTGCCACAGCATTATCAAGTGTTAGTACAAAAATAACCATAATAATTAACATAAAAAATAAGGCTGGCATAAGAATTTTTGCTGCTTTTTCAATTCCATCTTTAACGCCAGCAACTAAAATAAAATTAATAATAGCGGCGACAAAAGCCATTGCCACAAATAAATACGGGCTATTAATAAATTCGCCAAAACCTGCACCGCTAGCTAAATAGTCTAACCGTCCTGAAAGTGTTAAAACAATATAACCAAAAATCCACACCGTAATAACCATATAGAAAACGGCAATCATAAAAGGTGTTAACACTCCTAAAAAACCTGCGGCTCCCCAAAGTGTGCTATTACCACTTAATGATTTATATGCTCCAACAGGTTCTTTTTCTGTTTTCCGACCAACAGCCATTTCCGCAATCATTACAGGTAAGCAGATTAGAAAAACGAATAATGCGTACAAAACTAAAAAGGCGCCACCGCCATTTTTAGCGGCATTAACAGGGAACCCCACTAAATTACCAATACCCACGGCAGAGCCTGCCGCCGCAAGAATAAAACCAATACGGGAACTAAAATGTTCTCTTGATGCACTCATAAACTTCCTTCACTTATCGTTATACTTATTATAATTTTATTTTAAAACCATTCGATGCTAGCAAGCTTTATTAATCTTGTCTCCTATATAGGTGATTGCCAAAAGTAGTTAAATACTTACAAAAAGGCTACGAAGTGTATAGTATTTTGTCCACTTAGTACTCAATAGGCGATAGCTATAACGAAATAGAGAAATAACGAAAACATTACTTTGGTATGTTAAATTATTTTATCTTGAAAATAACTTCGGATTCATAACTGTTAAAATACCCTGAGCATCATTTGCTGCTATTTCACTTACTTGTTCAATGTCTTCTTTGCTTAACTTTAAACTGGTACATAATGACTCATCAATCACTTCATCATATTGAAATAAATCACTATGGCTATCCAATAAAGCTAATCTTGAAGCTAAGTTGAGTACTTTAACATCATTATTAATTTGATTACTTTTAGCTTGATTAAAATGACGAATAGGGATAATTATTTTTTCTGGCAGTTGCCATATTTTAAGTAATTCAGCTGAAATATCTGTGTAAGTATAACCCAACGCTAACTCTTGTATGTGCCAAGGCGAATTATTTCGATTATATTGCTCACAACGTTGTGCAATTTCAGGACTTATTTTTGCGACAAGAAGCTCACCAAAATTTTGTAAGAGTCCTGCAACGAAAAGCCGTTCAATGTCTTTTATTCCTGCTTTTATTGCTAAATTTTTACTGACTAAGCCGCAATAAACACTCATACGCCAAAAACGCTTTAGATCAATAGCCTGATTTTCAAAGTGTTTAAAAGCTGATGCAGCAACATCCACTAGCATCATATTATAAATGGCTTGAGTACCGATAATAGTAATAGCGCGAGAAATAGTACTTATCTGGCCAGGAAAATTGTAAATAGCACTATTGGCTATTTGTAATAACCTAGAGGTCATTGAAGGATCCACACTTATCACATCAGCAAAATCACTAATTTCTGATTTTTCATCTTCCATCAAGGCTTTTACTTTAAAACAGGCATCTGGTAATGCAAAAGAGCCATTAGCTTGCAGGGCATATTCACGTGCGTTCATAGTTATCCTTTGTTTGGGGACTGGTCAATACTACTCAAATGGTACACCGCTATCTTCTTTAATGTGTTCTGTTACCATGTAAGTGTGTGTTTGAGATATTGCTGGTAAACCAGCAACTTTTTCTAAAATTAATCGATAACTGTCCATATCAGAAAATCGCGTTTTGAGTAAATAATCATAACCACCAGCAACTAAATGACACTCAACTATTTCTTTTATTTTAACCACTTCATTCTTAAATAATTTAAAAACATCCGCTGTGGTTCTATCTAAAGTTACCTGTATAAAAGCGGTCATGCGGTAGCCGAGTTTTTGTGCACTTAAAAAAGCACCATAACGTTTAATATAACCTTCAGCTTCTAAGCGTTTAACTCTGTCTAAACAAGGACTAGCACTTAAATTGACAATTTTAGCCAATTCAACATTGGTGATTCTACCATCAAATTGCAGCGTTTTTAAAATAGCGGTATCGACACGGTCTAAGGATTTAATTTTGCTCATTATCTAAAATACAATATTTTATAGTGATTAAATCAAATAGTGTCATATATTGAATGGATATGGAATAAGAAGTATTGAGTTTGTAAGGAAGGGAGTGATAAGAAACCACTCCCTTAATAAATTAACGCTGAAATTCGGTAGAATAAATTCTATTCATCCTCTTCAATCAACGTCATCAGCGATGTATTACCGCCTGACGCGGTAGTATCAATACTGATTGTTTTTTCAGTTAACAAGCGTTGTATAAGGTTATCATAATATTCAGACGTAATAACAGGTAATATTGCTCCGCTTCGTTGCGCAAGCTTTTCACTAATATAATGTTTCCTGTCACAACTACTGTCAACCACAACACCTGACAAGGCAGGGTGTGCAAGCATGGCTTCTAAATGGTTAAGTTTAGCAACTTGTAAAATACCAACATCAGCGCCTGTTGAAATAAACTTATCTCTGAAAGCTAAAGCTTCATCATAAAACAGGTCAGATACTACCGAAATTACTGTATTGCCTGTGGCTAATGCTGTAACTACCGACATAACCCAAAAATGGAAGCTAACATTATCATCCGCAAAACACATAATATTTCCACGGTTTTCTAAATAAATAATATTTGATTCGCCTGTAGGTCCCGGTAATTCCTGTGGCTTTTTCATGCGCTTTTCAATATTGATTAATTGATCACGAGCGGCGGCTAAAGTACGATTTAAATTATCTGCCAGATCTTCAACAATTTCAACGTGAGCAATTTTAGCTAATAATTGACGTACATGAGAAACACGGGTGTTCAAATCAGTTAAACGCCACTTTTGCTGTGCGCATTCTGCTGTGTCCATAAAGCGGATAGCTTGATTCTGTGTATTTTCATCACCACTTAGCGCGAGTTCTTGTGCTGGTAATAACTGTATTTTTTCCTCATCTGGTGTTGCTTTTTCAACCACTAAACGAGAGAGATAGTTGGGACCACCTGCTTTAGGTCCTGTACCTGAAAGACCTCGGCCTCCAAAAGGTTGCACGCCAACAATCGCCCCTATCATATTGCGGTTAATATAGACATTGCCTGCCCGCGATAATTTCGCAAGCTCAATAGCTCTATGCTCTATACGCGTATGGATCCCCATGGTTAAACCAAAACCTGTGCTGTTAACCTTCTCAATAACTGCTTCTATTTCAGCACCGTTGAATCGAATAACATGTACACAAGGACCAAACACCTCTTTGGTGAGCACATCAATATTATCAATTTCATATAAACGTGGTGCAAAGAAAAAATGTCCATCTGACTCACGGGCCTCATTCCCTTCTTTACCTCCAAATAAGTCACATTGATATAAAAGCTTGCCGTTGGTTTGCATGTAATCATGATGTGCGTTTAGTGCATCCAATGCTTTTTGGTCAATAACAGGTCCAACATCGGTACTCAATTTTGCAGGGTTACCAATATAAAGTTCAGCTAAAGCACCTTTAAGCATACGGATTACATTGTCAGCAATATCTTCTTGTAAAAATAGCACCCTAAGTGCTGAACACCGTTGACCTGCTGATTGAAAACCTGACGATATAACATCATCCACAACTTGCTCTGGCAAAGCAGTAGAGTCAACAATCATACAATTCTGACCACCTGTTTCAGCAATTAATGGTACTTGGTCACCGCCACGCTCTGCTAACGTTTGAGAAATGCGAGTGCCAGTCTCAGTAGAACCTGTAAACATAACAGCCGCTACTCTTTCATCTGGCACTATTGTACTACCAACCACACTACCTCGCGCCATCACCGCTTGAACAACATTTTGCGGTAAACCGACCGATTTCATTAATTCAATAGTACGTAATGCAATAAGACCTGTTTGCTCGGCAGGTTTTGCTAGCACCGTATTTCCCGTGACAATTGCCGCAGCCACTTGTCCTAAAAAAATAGCTAACGGGAAATTCCATGGGCTAATACACAACACAACACCACGCGCTTCTAACCGTTCATCCTCACTTTGCTCTATCGCTCTGGCTGCATAATATCGACAAAAATCAACAGCTTCACGTACTTCATCAATACCGTCTTGGGCTACCTTACCCGCTTCTTTAATACACAGGGCGATCAGTTCTTCCATATGACGCTCTAATATATCAGCAATACGACAAAGCAAATCCGCACGTTCTGACACAGGTGTTTTCGACCAACTTGCAAAAGCTTTTTCCGCATTATCAATCATCACTCGCATGTCATCTTCGCTATGATGGCGGTGAAAACCAATAATTTCTTTGTGATTAGCTGGGTTTTTTACCACTTCAACATCATTAGGCACATCATTTTTATTTAATAAGTTTTCAACAAACCAATTATCTAAAGCCTGTTTTAATGAGGTTATTTCATTAATATCGGTTAAATCTATCCCTTTAGAGTTGTCCCGAGGAGCAATAAGCCCATTCAAATTTTTCTTATTTTCATTACGATAAAGATCAATAGGCAAAACAATTTGGCTATTGTATCTGTCTTTTAAACGTTGGGTTTTCTCTACAGGGTCAGCAAGTAATGATTCTACCGGTTGAGATTCATCAACAATAGCATTAACAAAAGATGAATTTGCCCCATTTTCTAATAAACGACGTACTAAATAAGCGAGTAAATCTTCATGGTGTCCTACAGGTGCGTATATACGACATTGTATGCTTTCTTGAGACACTATTTGATCATATAAGGAGTCTCCCATGCCGTGTAAACACTGGAATTCAAACCCTTGTTTATCTTCACCTGCCAATTCAACAATAGTCGCTGCAGTGTAAGCATTATGTGTGGCAAATTGCGGATATATACTGTCACGATAATCAAGTAATTTGTTAGCACAAGCATGATAAGAAACATCCGTAGATGATTTACGTGTGAACACAGGGAAATGACTCATTCCGTCTTTTTGAGCATTTTTAATCTCAGTATCCCAATAAGCACCTTTCACTAAACGCACCATCATACGACGGTTAGTTCTTAAGGTTAATTCTCTTAACCAATCAACAACAAAAAGTGCTCGTTTTTGATAAGCTTGTAGTGCAATACCGAAGCCTTGCCAATCGCCTAAATCAGTATCAGTGAACACAGATTCAATAATATCTAACGATATATCTAAACGCTCTGATTCTTCTGCATCAACCGTCAAACCAATATTATAATCCTTGGCTTGTAAGCATAATGCTTTTAATTTAGGTACTATTTCATCCATCACACGAGATTTATGCGTAAACTCATAACGCGGATGAATCGCCGATAATTTAACCGAAATACCAGGAACACGACGGGGATCATTTTTGCCTGACGCTAGTGCAACTTTACCAATAACTTCAATCGCATCTTGATACGACTTTAAATAGCGATTAGCATCCAACATGGTACGAGCACCCTCGCCTAACATGTCATATGAGTATACATAGCCTTGCTGCTCTTTTGTTGCAGCACGCTCTGTTGCATCCGTAATGGTTTCCCCCATAACAAACTGCTTACCCATTATTCTCATTGCATAATTCATTGATTTACGAATGACAGGCTCTCCCAAGCGGCCAACTGTTTTCTTCAATAAACCAAACTTATCCTGTTTACGTTTATCTGCATAATTCACCATTGAACCAGTGATTAATAACCCCCATGATGAAGCGTTAACAAACAAAGAGTCACTTGATCCCAAATGGCTACTCCACTGCCCTTGTGATATTTTATCTCGTATTAATGCATCTTGTGTATGCTTATCTGGCACACGTAATAGCGCTTCAGCTAAGCACATCAATACCACACCTTCTTCTGAAGATAAGGAGTACTCATTTAACAATGCATCTATAGCGCCATTACCTTCTTGGTCTTGACGAATTTGTAAAACCATTTTACGTGCACGTTCCCAAGCACGACTTCGTGCACTCACATTCACCTCAGCAAATGGGAGGATATGATCAACAGCAACATTTTCATCTATACGATAAAACTCACGAATTTTCTGACGAATAGGACAATCAGTATTAAATGAACCAGTAAATAGCATGGGCAAACCTCAAAAAACGAACAGAACATTTCTGTTTTTAGTATAGTCAATAAATTTCGAGGCGCATTTTAAAGTTAAAGCAACAGAATGTGCTGGTTATTTTCGGCATTTGTCCGTTTATAATACCGAAAAAGCCAGAATACACAGTAGATTGTTCTACTACATAGTCTGACTTTTGGATTTGCCAACAACTTTATTCCAATCGATATTGCGGTTGATTTATTGGAGGTGAGAAATAAAACAACCTAATCATGTGTTATTAGTTAATATGTATACGCGTAATATCCGCACCTAATGCCTGTAGTTTATCTTCTATTTTCAAATAACCTCGGTCAATATGATAAATACGATCAACTTGCGTTGGTGTTTTTGCAACAAGACCAGCAATAACTAAACTTGCTGATGCACGTAAATCTGTTGCCATCACTTGCGCGCCATTTAATGAACTAACACCTTTAACAATAGCCGTATTACCTTCAAGTACAATATCAGCGCCCATGCGTTGTAGTTCGGGTACATGCATAAAACGATTTTCAAAAATAGTTTCAATAACCGTTGCGGTACCTTCTGCTAATACATTCAATGTCATAAATTGAGCCTGCATATCTGTTGGAAATGCTGGATGCGGTGCAGTTTTAACACTAACGGCTTTCGGTTTGTGTGTCATTGATAATTCAATCCACTCAGCACCTGAACTATCGACACCCGTTGTAATATCAGCACCTGCCTCTGTTAGTTTAGATAATACCGCCTCTAAACCACTAGCATCAGTATTTAAGCACTTAACTTTTCCTTGTGTTACCGCTGCTGCCACAAGGAAAGTGCCTGTTTCTATTCTATCAGGCATCACACTGTACTCACTGCCCTTTAGCTCATTAACACCTTCAATAGTTAACGTATTCGTTCCTGCGCCAGATATTTTTGCTCCCATACTTATTAAACAATTAGCAAGATCAACAATTTCAGGTTCTCTAGCCGCATTTTCAATAACAGTAATACCATCAGCTAATGCTGCCGCCATCATTATATTTTCAGTGCCTGTAACACTGACAACATCCATAAAAATGTTAGCCGCTGCCAAACGACCTTTTTTCCGCGCTACAATATAACCATTTTCAACGTCTATATCAGCGGCCATTGCTTTAAGCCCCTGAATATGTAAGTTTACAGGACGTGCACCTATAGCACAGCCACCAGGTAATGACACTTCGGCATGTCCCATACGCGCCAATAACGGTCCAAGAACAAGAATAGAGGCACGCATTGTTTTCACAAGATCATAAGGCGCACAACATTGTGTAATATTACTCGCATCAATGCTTAATTTATCTTCACCTAACCACTGTGTTTTAGCACCTAGCTGTCCGAGTAATTTTACCGTAGTTAAAATATCATTTAACTTAGGAACATTACTAAAAATGATAGGTGTTTTCGATAACAGTGCTGACATTAAAATAGGGAGTGCGGCGTTTTTAGCACCTGAAATGGTGACTTCACCGTGTAGTGGCTTACCACCAATAACTTTAAATGCGTCCAAAATGACTACTTCTTACTTATAATTTTATGGGATACTTAGCCAAATTACCTCAAAATACAGAATTTGAGTAAAATGTGCTTGGCTGTCAATTTACTTAATCAGTATTGCATGCCTTTACATATTAAACAATTTGTCGCGTTTCCATTGTTCTTTTGTAAACGTTTTCACCGTAACTGCATGAATAGCTCCAGCCTTTATTGGTTCGGCTAATGCAGCAAACACCACTTGTTGGCGTTTTACACGAGACAATTCACCAAACATATCGGCAACCGCCGTTACACTACATTGCGAACCATCAAATTTAACATGTAGTTCATCAAGATCTAGTGCATCATTAATTAATTTTTCTATTTCTGCTACTTCCAAAGGTATTCCTTAATCGCTATTTAAAGCTAAACCGACTCAACGGGTAAAAAGCCGTCAACGCCACTTAAGCTAATTAATTTCTTTAGTTTAGCAGGAACGCTGCTAAAAGTAAGTTGACACCCCGTTTGACTTGCTAGCTCTAATAAATAAAAAAGCCAAGCAAGGCCCGCAGTATCAATTTGGTCAACTTGTTGTAAGTCAATCACTGACGTTTTTTGATTTACAATTTCCTTAATACTTTTTTTAGGTAGTGTCATCACGGTTTGTCGCGTTAACTCACCTGTTAGCACAATATTATTATCAGTAATACATAACGTTATATTTTCCACAAATACGGCCACTTTTACCTAATTAATCTTTAAAAACAATATCTCGGTCACTTTGCTTTTTCAACAACTCGGTGACATAAGGAAGTCCTTTTTGACGAATAACACCACCAAGTTCAGCTTGTTTACTGTCTAGCAAACTAACGCCTTCAGCAATCATATCAAATGCTTTCCATTCTTGTGTTTGTCGGTCTTTTCTTACTTTGAACGACACATCAATATTATCCCTACCCGTCATAATAACACGCGTATCTACAGCGACTATTTTTTTATCTGCAAAATCTTCTTCTGGTGCAAATTCTACAGGCTGTTTATCATATAAAGTAAAAACTTGCGCATATGATGTAACAAGGTACTCTCTAAAAACAGGCACAAATTCTTTTCTCTCTTCATCAGTGGTATTCTTTAATTGCTGACCAATGACTTTAAACGCAGAATATTGATAATTGATATAAGGCATTAACTCTTCACGTACAATATCTTTAAGGATATTTGGATCAAGTCGAATTGCCTGTTGCTCATTAGCAAAACGTTTAAAGGTTTTACCAGCAACTTCTTTAATCATTTTATAGGGATTTTTTTTATCCACGGTTGCATAACTAGTGTTTTCTTCATCTATCGATGAACTAGGCTCTTGTGCTATATCAAAAGCTAAAACGTTATGTGTTAGCATGCTAGAAAAAATATAACCTAAAAATAATACTACTTTCACTGGTTTTGTTTTCTTCATTTTCACTTCCTTCATTATTCGCTACCACTTCCTTGACCAAATAAGAACTGCCCTATTAGTTCTTCCAAAACTAATGCGGGTTTAGTATCTTCAACATAGTCATTGGGCTGGAGAATTTCTAACGAGTCATCCATAAAACCTGGCTGTAAACCTATATATTGTTCACCCAATAAACCTGCAGTTAAAATAGCCACAGACGTCGCCTCTGAAAACTGGTTATATTGACTGTAAATTTCCATCGTAACAACAGGAGTATAATCCTTTGCATCAAGAGAAATGTCACTCACTCGCCCAACAACCACGCCACCAACTTTAATGGGAGAACGTACTTTTAAACCACCAATATTATCAAACTTAGCAAAAAGATTATAGCTATCACTACTACCTGAAATACCAGTATTTGCTACTTTAAGTGACAACATAAGTAATGCTGCAATCCCTAGCGCAACAAAAAAACCAACCATTAATTCTACTTTTTTTGACATCATGCCTTCACCAAACGCCTTTTAAATATACTTAAAAATCATGAACTAACTCATTTTTTCTTATGAGTTTTATCTCGCAAACATTAATGCTGTTAAAATAAAGTCTAAGGCCAATACCAATAAAGATGATTGTACCACAGTTGATGTAGTCGCCCGTGAAATTCCTTCTGAAGTAGGTTCACAATCATACCCTTTATAGACAGCAATCCAAGTAACAACAAAAGCAAAAACAACACTTTTAATGATACCGTTAACAATATCTTTACTAAAATCAACTTGGTCTTGCATTACAGACCAAAATGTTCCGCCATCAACACCTAACCAATCAACACCGACCAAGTGCGCACCTAAGATACCCACCATAGAAAATATGGCGGCCAATAAAGGTAGACTGATAAAACCTGCCCAAAAGCGTGGTGCAATAACACGGCGTAACGGGTCAACCGCCATCATTTCCAAGCTTGATAATTGCTCTGTTGCTTTCATTAAACCAATTTCTGCTGTTAATGCAGACCCCGCTCGACCAGCAAATAATAATGCCGCAACCACAGGTCCTAATTCACGTAATAAAGACAAAGCAACCATAGGTCCAAGGCTAGCTTCTGCGCCATAACTAACTAAAATGGTATAACCTTGTAGCGCCAATACCATACCGATAAAGCCGCCAGATACAATAATTATAATTAATGACATTACCCCCACATTATAAAGCTGTAATAATAATAATGGAGTACCTTTACGCACATTAGGAATGTGTAACAATGCTGATAACAATACAATGACAGCGCGCCCCAAACCACTAATTAACGCTAATGTATTCTTGCCTAATAACTGCAATTGCTGCATTAATGTTTTCCTCGAAGACTTAACGAAGGCGAATCATGAATCAACTCTTCACGATAATTTGGTGCTGCATAATGAAAAGGTACAGGTCCATCCGCCTCACCTTGCACAAACTGTTTAACTAATAAAGAGTCGTGTTCTCTTATCTGCTCAGGCGTACCTTGACCAATAACTTTCTGCTCTGCAATGATGTAGATATAGTCGGCTATACTCATTACTTCAGGCACATCATGCGAAACAACCACGGATGTTAATCCCATAGCATCGTTCAAAGCGCGAATTAAACGCACGATAACGCCCATTGAAATAGGATCTTGTCCCGCAAAGGGTTCATCATAAAGAATTAACTCAGGATCAAGCGCTATAGCCCGTGCAAGTGCAACACGCCGTGCCATACCACCTGAAAGCTCATTCGGTTGTAAATCACGAGCACCGCGAAGACCAACTGCTTCAAGTTTCATTAATACTATTTTTTCTATAATCGCTTCAGGAAGTTGACTATGTTCCCGAATAGGGAAAGCAATATTATCGTAAACACTCATGTCTGTAAAAAGTGCACCACTTTGAAACAACATACTCATGCGTTTACGTGTTTCATATAATTCTTTTCTAGAAAGCTGGGGAATATCCTTACCTGCAAATAATATTTGTCCTGACTGTGGGCGAATTTGACCACCAATTAAACGCAACAAAGTAGTTTTTCCAATACCACTTGGCCCCATAATCGCCGTCACTTTTCCTTGCGGGATAGACAAACTAATATCATTATAAATCACACGTTCACCCCGTTTAAAGGTAAGGTTATTTATTTCAACTAGATTTGTATTACTGTCAATTTCTATCATTAAAATCCATTACATGTGATCGATTATTACCAATTTTACCTGAGCACCTCGCATTCTTCACTAGAAATTAACGATTTAATGAATAATAAATGTCAAAAAATGTTAGAAAATGTAAAAAAAAAATAATTTGCTAGTATATTCCACTTATTTTCTTTTAATTTCATTAATTACTTTTTTTTTGGGCTACAAACAGCGACAATTTAACTCCTAAAAATTGGAGTCATGAATGTTAGTACACGTTGTCATATTATTAATTGCCTTTACTGCACTTGTATGGAGTGCAGATAAATTTGTTTTAGGTGCCTCATCATTAGCAAGAAACTTAGGTGTTTCACCCATGATTATTGGGTTAACCATTGTTGCAATGGGCTCTTCAGCCCCTGAAATGATGGTAGCCGCCGCCGCTTCATTTCAAGGAAGCCCTGATACCGCTATTGGTAATGCCATAGGTTCTAATATAACTAACATAGCGTTAGTATTAGGTATTACCATATTGATTAAACCTTTGATTGTTTCTTCTTCAACAATCAAGCAAGAATTACCCTTTTTACTATTACTTACACTCCTTACCTATTGGATACTTTCAGACAACTTTTTTAGTTTTACTGAAGGTATTGTCTTGATGATCAGCTTTTTTGGTTTTATTGCTTTTTTACTAATTAAGGCATTAAAACAACGAAAGCATCAAAATAATGACGATCTAATGATTATTGAAGCCGTACAAGATTTACCCGACCCGACTACCACTGGAAAATCACTTTTTTGGCTAATTACTGGAATAACCTTACTGGTATTAAGTGCTCACTTTCTTGTGGGATCTGCTGTTTTTATTGCAAAAGCTTATGGAATTAGCGATCTCGTTATTGGGTTAACCATTATAGCTATCGGAACAAGTTTGCCTGAGCTAGCGGCAAGTGTAGCCAGCATATTGAAAAAAGAAGACGACTTAGCCATGGGCAACATTGTGGGGTCAAACATTTTTAATATTTTAGCGGTATTACCTTTTGCTGGTATTATAGCGCCTGGAGAGATCAACCCTGAAGCGTCATTTAGAGATACACCTATCATGATAGCGGTGACTGCTTTATTATTTATATTGTGTTTTAGTCGAAAATTTGGTTACTTTAGATTAACCCGCTTAAAAGGTGCATTATTAGTGATATGTTTTTTTGCGTATCAAGTGTTGCTTTTCAGTCAAACGACTATCAATTAGCTCAATCAACAAAAGTAATTTAAGTAACACCATGAAGAATTTTAAAGAAATTGCTAAAAACGTAATAAACATTGAACAACAAGCCATTGCAGAATTATTGCAGTACATTGATGATAATTTTGAAAAAGCTTGTCAAATAATGTACCACTGTCAAGGGCGTGTTATTGTTATTGGTATGGGAAAATCTGGTCATATTGGTGGTAAAATTGCTGCAACATTAGCCAGTACAGGCACCCCAGCCTTTTTTGTTCATCCTGGCGAAGCAAGCCATGGCGATTTAGGTATGATCACAAAAGATGACGTGGTGCTAACCATCTCCAATTCAGGTGAAACAGGCGAAGTATTAGCGATTATTCCTGTAATAAAACGTATTGGGGCAAAGCTAATTTCCATGACAGGAAATACCAGCTCTACCTTAGCAAAATTAGCTGACACACATGTTTGTATTAACATTACAACAGAAGCTTGTCCTTTAGGATTAGCACCCACATCAAGTACAACAGCAACCTTGGTAATGGGAGACGCTATCGCCGTTGCCCTATTAAATGCACGCGGCTTTACCGCCGATGATTTTGCTTTATCACATCCAGGTGGAAGTTTAGGAAAACGTCTATTGTTGCGTTTGAGTGACATCATGCATCAAGGAGAACGTTTACCTGTCGTTCCTGAAAATGCGCTAATCAAAGATGCACTAGTTGAAATGTCATTAAAAGGCCTAGGAATGACAGCTGTTGTCAATGCTAACAACCAACTTATTGGATTATTTACCGATGGTGATTTACGCAGAATTCTTGACCTTCAAATCGACATACATCAAGATAAAATAACAAGCGTTATGACCAAATCGCCCACGGTGGCACAAGCAGATATGCTAGCCGCACAAGCGCTGAATATTATGGAAGATAAAAAGATCAATGGTTTGATCATAGTAGACGAACACCATACACCTATCGGCGCTATGAACATGCATGATTTGCTAAGATCAGGAGTACTTTAAGTGAATAAGAACACAAACACTCATTTAAACCTACTCACCAAAACACTTTATGGTGATGTCACTAAAGAAGTATTTGATCGCGCAAAAAAAATAAAACTATTAGTGTGTGATGTTGATGGTGTTTTTTCTGACGGTCGAATTTACTTGGGTAACGACGGTGAAGAACTGAAAGCATTTCATACCAAAGATGGCTTTGGTATCAAAGCACTTGGCAATAGCGGTGTAGAAGTGGCTATTATCACAGGTCGTCGTTCTGCCATAGTCGCTAATCGCATGACTGCTTTAAATGTAAAACACATAGTACAAGGGCAAGAAAACAAACTCCCCGCACTTCAGCATCTGGCAGAGCAGCTTAAGCTTTCGTCTGATGAAATAGCTTATATTGGTGATGACATACCTGATTTAGCTTGTATTATGTACGTAGGTTTGGGAGTTTCTGTATCTGACGCACACCCTGCTGTGTCGACAAAAGCAGATTACACCACATTTACTCAGGGTGGTTTCGGTGCAGTACGCGAAGTATGCGATTTAATAATGCAAGCCCAAGGCACCCTTAATGACGCAACGGGCGCGAGTATATGACACGCACTACTTTTTTAACTTTTCTATTTTTAGTGCTAGGTGCGATGGCTTACGGTATTATTGAATGGCGACAGTCAAAAATAGTGCCCGATGAAAACATTGAAAGTAAACTCACTCCTGATTTTATTGCTGAAGCACTAAAAACCGACATATATACTAAATCAGGACAGCTTTCTCATGTCATTGTTGCAGATCGTATGGAGCACTATGCCAAGCTTGAAGTAACCCACTTTGAACTGCCTAATTACACTTTATATCCTCACAACAATTCGGCAAAATCAATTGACTCCAACGAGCTGAACAATAATGAATTAGAAGACAGAAACTCAGCAACGCCCTTACCTGAAGAAAAAGCTTTGCCATGGAATATTAGCGCAAAAGAAGCAACACTTTATAAAAACAATAGGGTTATTTTAAATCATCGCGTACACTTAAGCGCAACAGATAAAAATAGTTTGATACAAGAAATACATTGTAAATATTTAGAACTCGATTTAAATACTAACATTATCAGCTCAGATCAAACCGTCATGGTCCAAGGAAAGGATTTCACCATGTACGGATCTGGCTTGATAATTGACTTAAACACCAAACAGATGACATTAACTGAACATGTACGTACCATTTATAAAAAAAGTAATAGTTAGTCCCTTGATAACTATTAAAAAACTCAGCAAAAGTTTATTACTTGGCTCATTAGTTTTCGGCTTATCAGCACCTCTATTTGCAGCCAAAAAAGATCTCACGCAAGAAATTACAATAAAGTCTAAACGTCAATCAGCCGATTTAAAAAATAAAATAGCAAGCTATTTGGATGAGGTGAATATCAGCCAAGGTACCATTTCAATTGTTGCAGACATTGTGCAAGTTTATAGTGGCATTGACAGTAATACGAAAGAAAAATCAGATACTTATCTGGCTAAAGGTGATCCCGCTATTTTCCAGCAAGCATTAGAAGACGGCAGCTTAATTAGCTTACAAGCCAATGAAATAAAGTATCAACCTGACCTGCACATTATTACTGTTTCAGGTAATGCACAAGTCAAACAAGCTGGCAGCAAAGTTACCGGTGAAACAATCACTTACAATACATTAAGTGAAAAATTAGAAGCCATAAGTAGAAATGACGATTCCGTCACTACTGTTTTACAACCAGCTCAAATTAAAGCTCAGCAAAATAAAAAGAACAATGACAGTAATAATGAATAGTATTGAGAATACACCAAAAGAATCAACCTTAATAGCCCAAGGGTTATCGAAGTCATATAAACATAATAGAGTAGTAAAAAGTGTTAGTTTAACGGTGAAAGCGGGTCAAATTGTAGGATTGCTAGGCCCTAATGGCGCAGGAAAAACCACTTCTTTTTATATGATTGTTGGGTTAGTACCCAACGACGATGGTAAAATCATTCTAAATGATCAAGATGTTACACTTGCCCCTATGCATGAACGCGCACGCCGTGGCATTGGTTATTTACCACAAGAAGCCTCTATTTTTAGAAAACTTACCGTCACCGATAACATTATGGCTATTTTACAAACAAGGAAGAACCTTAGTGAGCTTGATAGGCAAGCTAAGTTAGAACACCTGTTAGAAGAGTTTAATATTAGTCATATTAAAGATAACTTAGGTATGAGCTTATCAGGTGGTGAGAGAAGACGCGTAGAAATTGCTAGAGCCCTAGCTGCAGAGCCTGAATTTATTTTACTTGACGAACCCTTTGCTGGAGTTGATCCTATTTCTGTTGGCGATATAAAAAAAATTATTATTCACCTTAAAAATCGTGGAATTGGTATATTAATTACCGATCATAACGTGCGTGAAACACTTGATGTATGTGAACATGCTTATATTGTTAGCCACGGAGAAATTATTGCCGAAGGTGATTCAAATCAAATTCTTGCAAATCAAAAGGTAAGAGATGTATACCTTGGTGAGCAATTCACGCTATAGTTAGCACAGACATAAAAACTTAAGCTATGCTTATTATTATGAAAATTAAATAAATAAATAAAATTATTAATAGGAATTAGAAAACGTAGATGCGCCCAACTCTGCAGCTCCGAATAGGACAACAACTAACCATGACGCCACAACTGCAACAAGCGATAAAGCTGTTGCAGTTATCAACGTTGGAACTTCAGCAAGAAATTCAAGAAGTGCTTGAAAGTAATCCTCTTCTTGAAGTGAATGAGCAACAAGCATCCGATACTAGCGCTGATAATGATTCAAATAATAATTCAGATAATCTTGAAGAAGCCTTTTCAGCAAAAACTTCTGAAAAGACTGCCACTGATGGCAGTGAAGATTCATCCGCAACCATTGATGAAATCAGCACAACAGAAGCTATGGAAAAAAATGATATTCCTGAAGAGCTAAATATCGACACAACATGGGAAGAAAGTTACAGTGCGGGCACATCAAATACAGGCGCAATTAGTAGCCCAAGTGAAGATTATACTTATCAAGGTGAAACAACCGACTCTATTCAAGATCACCTTTTATGGCAAATGGAGTTAACCCCGTTTTCAGAAACCGATAGAGCTGTCGCTATCGCCATTATTGAAGCGGTAGACGACGCAGGTTATATGACAGTGTCAAGTGAAGACATTTTAGAAAGTGTTGGTATAGAGGGACTGGAACTTGACGAAGTAGAAGCTGTATTAAAGCGTATCAATGTTTTTGATCCTATCGGCGTTGCCGCTCGCTCTATTGCTGATTGTTTGCTGATTCAATTAAATCAATTTGAGCCAACTACTCCGTATTTAAACGAAAGTAAGTTAATCATTAAAGAGCATATTGATCTACTTGGTAACCGTGATTATAGACAACTCATGCGCAAAACGCGTCTTAAAGAAGATCAGTTGCGTGAAGTGATGCGATTAATTCAAAGTTTAAATCCGCGCCCTGGTGATGTTGTTGCAAAAAATGATGATCAATATGTAATACCTGATGTGTCTGTAGAGAAAAAAAATGGTCGCTGGGTGGTAGAATTAAACCCAGATACCGCCCCTAAATTATCCGTAAATCAACAATATGCCGCTATGACAAAAACTACCAAGTCATCAAGCAGTGATGGCCAATTTATTCGCGCCAACCTACAAGAAGCTAAATGGTTTATTAAAAGCTTAGAATCACGTAACGACACCCTATTAAAAGTATCTAATTGTATTGTTCAACGCCAACAAGGCTTTTTTGAGCATGGCGAAGAAGCTATGCGTCCCATGGTATTGAATGATATAGCAGAAGCAGTAGATATGCATGAGTCTACGATTTCACGGGTAACTACCCAAAAATACATGCATACCCCAAGGGGAATTTTTGAATTAAAATACTTTTTCTCAAGTCACGTTAGCACAGAAAATGGCGGTGAATGTTCATCAACCGCTATCCGTTCTTTAATCAAAAAACTCATTCTAGCGGAAACACCTGCTAAGCCGCTAAGTGATAGTAAAATGGCTGATTTACTGGCCGAGCAGGGAATTAATGTTGCGAGACGAACCATAGCCAAATATCGAGAATCTTTGTCTATTCCCCCGTCAAATCAACGTAAGAGTTTACTATAATAGCTATATACTAGCTCAATTAAGATAATAAGGATCGAACTTATGCAAATTAACCTTACTGGCCACCATGTAGACCTAACTTCATCATTAAGAGAATACGTTAATACTAAATTTGATAAATTAGAACGACATTTTGATCACATCACGAATGTGCATGTGGTACTGACAGTAGAAAAGTTAGATCAAAAAGCGGAAGCAACGGTGCACTTAAAAGGCAATGAAATTCATGCTTCAGCAGTCAATACTGACATGTATACATCAATAGATACTTTAATTGATAAATTAGATCGCCAAGTGCTTAAATATAAAGGCAAAATATCGCAACATTAGCGCAATAATATAAAAAATTATGACACTACAAGACATATTAACACTGGACTGCACGCAATGTGCAGTACCAGTACAAAGTAAAAAACGCCTACTTGAACAAATTTGCCTTCTTGCCGCTAAGCAATTAGGAACCGCTAGTCCAACCGACCTACTGGATAGTTTACTCAACCGTGAAAAAATGGGTAGTACAGGTATTGGCAATGGTATTGCAATTCCTCATGGTAGATTAAATAATACAGATAAAGCTATCGCCGTATTTTTAACAACTCAGCAAGCCATAGATTTTGACGCAATAGACAACAAACCTGTTGATATATTCATCTGTTTATTTGTGCCTGAAAATAGTACACAAGAACACTTAGATACATTACAGAGTATAGCCAAGCTGTTTAGTAATCGTAAAACAGCCAAACAAGTACGAAAATGCACAAATCAACAAGAAATGTTTAATCTTATTCAACAAGCAACTTAAAGTTGCAATGATATAGAAAATTGCGTGTTGAGAGTCACTCGTTTCACGAAACTTTGTACCCGTAAGTCGAGGCTTAACTTATGAAACTTATTATTGTTAGTGGACGTTCTGGCTCTGGGAAATCAGTTGCGTTAAGGGTGCTAGAAGATTTAGGGTATTATTGCGTTGATAATATTCCTGTAAACTTATTACCCGCATTAACTCATACTGTTATTCACGATTATGAAAATGTTGCTGTAAGCTTAGATGTTCGAAACCTACCAAATGATCCTAATGATATTTTAGAAGTTATCGAATATCTGCCAAATGCGATTGATATTACTACCTTATTTTTAGATGCTGATGATAATGATCTTATTCGACGTTTCAGTGAAACTAGACGCCTGCATCCACTTATTAAAAAAAATATTCCATTAGATCAAGCTATCGCGTTGGAAAAAAAACTACTAACCCCTATTTCTACTAATGCTGACCTGTATATTAATACAACTCAATTAAGTCCACATCAATTAGCCGATTTAGTACGCGAACGCATTCTTGGTAAAAAAACAGGTTCAATGGTATTAGTCTTTGAATCTTTTGGTTTTAAACATGGAATTCCTGCTGATGCTGACTATGTTTTTGATGCGCGTTTTTTACCTAACCCGCACTGGGAAAAAGAATTAAAAGCCTACACAGGTTTAGAGCAACCAATAAAAGACTTTCTTGCCAGCCAACCCATTGTGACAAAATTTGTATGGCAAATTAATAGTTTCATGATGACTTGGCTACCCCATTTAGAACGCAATAATAGAAGCTACCTTACCATAGCCATTGGTTGCACTGGTGGTAAACATCGCTCAGTTTATATTGCAGAATTATTATCCAGTAACTTTCGCAAAGAGAAGAAAGATGTGCAAACTCACCATAGAGATATTAAAAAAACTAAAGAGTAAATCACCATGCCCTCCAAGCCAACTCATAACAATATTATAGTCAGTAAAGAATTAACCATCATTAACAAACTTGGCTTACATGCACGAGCCGCGAGTAAATTGGCACAACTTTGTCAAAAATTTTCAGCAGAAATCACATTATCTCTTGAAGAAAAAGAAGCCGACGCAAGTAGCATCATGGCGATTATGTTGCTTGCTGGAGCACAAGGTAAAACAGTAAAAGTAACCGCCCAAGGTACTGATGCACCAGAGGCTTTAGCCGCAATAGGACAGCTTATTGGGGATAAGTTTGACGAAGAGGAATAATTTACAGCAACGACGTAAAATTGCTGCAAGAAATACAAACTTACGATAAACTTATTAGTAATTATAAATATTAATTGGTATTAATAGACCTGTAATAAGCATTTAATAACATTAGTATAGATCGTCACTCTAACATCCAAGTAATCTCTATGCCTGACATAATAGAACAAGAAACTATTCAACAACGACTACATCAAGTTAATGAAGCACTTGATAGTGGCATGTTTGTTTATGTTCGCAGATTACTACAAGACATGACCGCTTATGATTTAGCACTTTTTCTTGAATCTTCTCCAGCTAAAAGTCGTCCTGTTTTATGGCAACTCATTGATGTTGAACACCATGGCGAAGTGCTTGAAGAACTCAACGAAGAGGTACGTAAAGGCATATTACAAAGCATGCGCCCTGAGAAGCTTGCTGCTGTTGCAGAAGGCATGGATGTTGATGATTTAGCCGAAGTATTACGTACTTTACCTGACAGAGTATATCAAGAAGTACTTAACTCAATGGACTCCCAAGACAGGAGTCGAGTAGAAACCGCCCTCTCTTATGACGAAGATACTGCTGGCGGTATAATGAATACCGATACCATTACCTTACGTCCAGACGTAAGTGTTGACGTGGTATTACGTTATTTAAGACTGAAAGGACAACTGCCAGAAGCAACCGACTCTTTTTATGTGGTAGACAGAAATAATCGCTTTATTGGTGCCGTTTCACTGGCCGCTATTGTAACGGCTAAGCCAGAAGTTATTATTTCAAGCCTAATAGATTCCGAAATTGAAGCTGTACAAGCGAGTATGGAAGAACAAGAAGTGGCTCAATTGTTTGAAAAACATGATTGGTTTTCTGCTCCTGTCATCGACCAAGAAGGACATTTACTGGGTCGTATCACAATCGATGATGTTATTGATATAATTCGTGAAGATGCCGAACATAGTATGATGAGTATGGCGGGTTTAGATGATGAAGCTGATACATTTGCCCCTGTTATAAAAAGTACAAAGCAGCGTTCTTTATGGTTAGGCGTAAACTTAATTACAGCCTTACTCGCCGTTGCCGTTACCAGTATGTTTGAAGGCATTTTTCAACAACTGGCTATTTTAGCTGTACTTAACTCTTTGGTACCCAGTATGGGCGGCGTTGCAGGTAATCAAACCTTAACCTTAGTTATTCGTGGTATGGCATTAGGTCATGTGGGTAATCGTAATGCCAGAGCACTATTAAACAAAGAAGTGGCAATAGGCTTTTTAAATGGTGTTATTTGGGCGCTATTAATTGCCACAGTTGTTTCTGTTTGGAAACAAGACTTGATGTTAGGCGCGGTAATAGCTTTTGCCATGTTAATGAACATGACAGCCGCAGGTTTATCGGGCGTTCTTATTCCATTATTGTTAAAACGACTTAATATTGATCCTGCCCTTGCTGGCAGTGTTATTATTACAACCGTCACTGACGTGGTAGGAATATTTGCTTTTTTAGGCACAGCAACACTCTTACTTACCTAGCCATAGTATAAAGCAATACCCTAATCAAATAGCGCTTCAATAAATAAAATTTGAATTTATTTAAATATCTACTATGTTTTCTAGTTAGAGCAAAGTTTTGCTACTCATAATTTACGGTTGTCGTAATAGGCAAGGATGTTGTCAATTTTTAGAAGTTTGTTTCTTAAACTAATTTAATCGTACTGTTTAACCACCCAAAACGGCCAAGTATTCAATTCTTATTCTGTTTTTTTGGTGTATTTAAAAAGGAGAAAACCATGTCTGTAAATCAAATTTCATATGATGAAGCAAGAAAACTCATGAAACCAGGTGATGTTATTGCCTTTGGCGGAAAAGGGCACTTTTCAGAAATCATCAAATTTGCTACGTTTTCTAGCGTTTCTCATGTGGGGGTTATTCTTCAAACCAAAATAACAGAAGATGATACGAATAGATTTTTCAACCAAATTATAGAATCAACCTCATTAAATGGCTTTAATGGCGTAAATATATCAAGATTTAGCGACAGACTTAACACCTACGAAGGCGAACTGTGGTGGCTTCCCCTCAGTGATAATCACAGGGCAGTTTTCGATGCTAAGTCTTTTTACAATTTTTTATTCAACCAAGCAAAAAACAAAAAACCTTACGATATGCCACAAGCCATAAAATCAGCCGTTGATGCATTAGATAACTTGCCTTTTGATCTGCATGGACCAACATTCAACAAAGAGGATTTTAGTAAATTCTTTTGTTCTGAACTTGTTGCCGCAGGGTTAGAAATTTCAGGCGCTATCAATTCAATTAATGCCTCTGAAGTAACACCAATCGACTTGTGCCGTTGGAATATATATCAAAATAATTATTATCAATTAAAAGGTGACCCAGATAAAAAAATATCTCGATTCAATACTGCATCACCTGCTCATTGGAATCATTAGCCACCATCATAAATGAGCTATCGAGCATGCGCTCAATTTCACCTTGTGAAATTGAGCTTTATTCAAATATTCACACTACTTTTCGCTACTTTTATATTTTTCAAACCACGCAAGCGTATGCTCTATCTTAGTTATCATTCGCGAAGGCCTAGCTGCAATACCGTGATAAGATTCAGGCACTTTGACTAACACAGTATCTATTTTTCGTAATTTTAGTGCTTGGTAATACTGTTCAGTTTGTGCCATAGGTGTACGTAAATCTTTTTCACCCGTAATTAGCATCGTGGGTGTGGTTACATTGCCCACTAACGACATGGGCGAGCGCTTCCAGTAGTGTTCAACATGATCCCACGGCATCCCAGGAAATTGAGTCGGTATTTGCCCTAAACCACTATCTGCAGTTAATACTTTACTTAACCAATTAATGACTGGTTTAGCGACAACTGCAGCAGAAAAACGATTCGTTAGGCCAATAGCATAAGCGGTTGCTATACCACCTGCAGAACCACCTGTGATAAATAAATTGTTCTCATCAACAAAGCCTAAGTCAATCATAGCATCGACACCAGAATCGTGATCGGCAAAATCTTCTATCGAACTATATTTATATTTCAACAACATCGCAAAACGTTCGCCATATGAACTACTACCGCGATGATTATTATAAAAAACGACATACCCTTGGGCTGCATAACGCTGTAACTCTGCTGAAAAATGAGGACCATAAGCTAAATGTGGCCCACCATGAATTTCTAATATCAGCGGGTACTTCTTCTTAGGATCAAAATTGGGAGGCGTAATATACCAGCCTTGAATAGGCTCACCATCAAATGCAGATTTATAGCTGACTTCATGTACTTTTCCTAATGTTTTATGTGCTAATAAGTCTTCATTTAATTGGGTCAATACTAATGATTTTTCCGCACGGTTAATCACAGCAACATTGGCGGGGCTAGATGTATTTCCATAAGTATATGTCACTATACCACTTGTTGAAGCAGTAAAACTGCCACTAATGTATGGACGACCTAAAGTGGTACCAGAAAGCGTATCAGTTAAGTCTGTAATCTTACCTTTAGTATTAATAGTGGCAAGCTTACGCTTACCAAAGTCATCATAACTGAACGCTAAACGAGTATTAGATAACCACTGTTGACCACGAACAGAACGATCAAAATCTTTAGTTAATTCGGAAACCTTTTGCGTTTTCCAATCCATAATATGTAACTTGGCATTGCGGTAGGGATTTAATGCATTTGAACCAGACAAAAATGATAATTTTTTACCATTTTCAGAAAAAACAGGGTTGTACTCTTTTCCTGGTGATGAAGTTAGTTCAATTAACTCTCCTGTAGCAAGGTATACCTGATATAAGTTTCCTTCTAATCGTTTATATTCCCAGTCTTTTAGTCTATTAGCAGAAAAAACAATAGAAGAACTGTCTTGGCTCCATGCTAATGCTCCTTGATGGTGATAAGGGTCATGAGTTAATTGGCGTGGCGTTCCGCCTTCACTAGGTAGAATAAATATTTGCTGGTAACCTGGTTTAAGCAACCCTTTGCCGTCTGCTTGGTAGTATGCTTGATCAATTACAACAACAGGTTTGTTCCATTTCGCCCCTTTCGGTTTTTTCGGCATATTGGCAATGACCGTAGGCTCTTTTTTTACTTTTTGAACAAATGCTAACCACTTTCCGTTTGGCGACCAAGTTAAATTTGAAATCTTACTTTGTAGTTGGCTAACCAAAGCCGTTTTATTTTCTTTTAAATAATGCACATGAATTTGATAACTCCCCGTTAAGTTACTAACAAAGGCGATTTTTTGTCCATCAGCAGACCAACGAGGTTGCGAATATTGTTTATCATCAGAAAACAGTGGTACTTGCTGTTTAGACTTAACATCAATTAACCACAGGTTGGTATTTGTCCCATCGTTCATAATGTCATTTGAGTTTCTAACATAAACAATTTTTGTACCATCAGGTGATATTTGAGGATCACTAGCATACTCTAGTGAAAATATATCTTCGGCAGTAAATAACTCATCAGCGTAAACAACAAGTGATAAACTAGATAAAACCAAGAGCATGATAATACGAAATAATAAATACATAGTCAGACCTTAAAAAAATGAGTTTTCATTCACTCACACCTTAATTATTAATAACTTTGATTGTATAGAAGACAAACGTAAATAACACCTTGCTGGCACTATTTCTACCGTGATAATGAGTTATTTAGTCGCAAAAATTACATTGTTTTTTTAATAAAAATATGACCAATTAAATGTTTGTTTGATAATTTGGCGCAAATAAACAAACGCTAAATTAGTGATGAAGTAATACTGACTGTTGATCTTTTTTAGACATTTTACTCACGACCAACATAAATGAGTTACCGATCATGCGCTCAATTTCACCTTGTGGCACTGAGCCATTAAGTATTCCATTGCGCTTTAATCATATAAACATTAGCGCTATTAAAAACTATTTAATGGCAAACTTTGCCAATATATGCCAAAATAATCTCATTGTAACTGAAGAATATATAGGAGTAACCATGGCAACACTTAATATATCTATTCCAAATGAAATGAGACACTGGATTGATCAACAAGTAACTAGTGGGCATTTTGCCAATGCGAGTGATTATATTAGAGATCTGATCCGTCACAATCAAAGTGAAAAAGAAGCCATACGGATGGCGTTAGTTGAAGGTGAGATGAGCGGGGAAAGCCCCTTAACTGTTGCAGATATTATTAATCAGCAAAGAAAAAATATAGAAAATGACTAAATATATTCTTTCCAACAAAGCCTCAACAGATTTAGCAAATATTTTTCAATATACCTATAAAAACTTCAATGTTATCCAAGCCGAATCTTACTTATTAGCACTTGAAGAATGTTTTGTTATGCTGTCAAACGAACCAGATTTGGCTCATAAAGTTGAGGATATAAGAAAAGGTTACTTTCGATATTTGTTTAGAAAGCACGCCGTATATTTTCAAGTACGCCAACATAACATTTTTATTATTCGAGTATTACACCAACAGATGAAATACGAACTTCATTTAACAAGTTAGATGCTTGTTTATAAATGTACTAAAATCGACTGCTGATCTTTCTTGGTCATTTTACTCACGACTAAACTAAACGAATTATCTATCATACGCTGAATCTCACCTTGAGAAATTGAGTTATCTAAGATGATTGTATTCCAGAATTTTTTAATTATATAAACATTAGCACTACTCTCTTACCTTTAATAATAACTATATTGAAATAAAAAACCATATGACCTATTATTAATACTCTAAAAAGGTTTAGTTGGAAAGATAATGCATACTATATTAGCTGAAAGCACAACTAGCATTTCAGAACTTAAAAAAAACCCCATGGCCGTAGTTAACCAAGGTGATGGATTTCCTGTAGCTGTACTTAACCGTAATCAGCCCGCTTTTTACTGCATACCAGCAGAAGCTTATGAGCTACTAATGGATAAATTAGAAGACTTGGAACTAGCGAAAATAGTTGAAGAACGTAAAAGCCAACCTGAAATAAAGGTTAGCTTAGATGACCTATGAGCTAGTTTTCAAACAAGATGCTCTTAAAGAATGGCAAAAATTAGACTCAACGATAAGAACTCAATTTAAAAAGAAGCTAATCGCAAGATTAGATAAGCCCAAAGTTGAATCTTCTCGCCTTAATGGTATGAAAGATTGCTATAAAATTAAACTCCGTAAAGCAGGTTATCGCTTAGTTTATCAGGTACGCGATTTAGAAATTATAGTATCAATTGTCGCGGTTGGAAAAAGAGAGAAAAATTCGGTGTATAAAATAGCGGCTAAACGTATTTAATCCATAAAGTAATTACAAATGTACTAAAATCGACTGCTGATCTTTCTTGGTCATTTTACTCACGACTAAACTAAACGAATTATCGATCATGCGCTCAATTTCGCCTTGTGGCACTGAGCCATCAAGTATTACAGTATTCCATTGCGCTTTATTCATATGATAACCAGGAATAACACTGGCAAAAATATCACGCAACATCACCGCTTCATCAGGATCACATTTTAAATTAACGCAATAGTACCCTGCCATTTTTCCAGCCGTATCTTTTTCAGTTCCTTTACCAAAGGATAGCGTGGCAAACATTTTCTGTTTTACACGAAAAACTTTGACATCATCACCAAACGGAAAATACATAGATGTTTCTGGTTTAGATAAAAGGTATTCTTCTACTACTATTTGCTGCGTACTTAAACTATCTGCCATGCCATGTCTCATTTTAAAAAAAGCTTATCCCAAAAAACACTGCTATTCCATAAATTGAAAACTATAACGAATAAAGAGCAATCAATAAAACAGAATTCGTAATTTTTAAGTAGCAATTTGTCGTTTACGCAACTAAGGTAATAACCATTTAGTTAGTATAACTTTATTAACTAAACCACTTTTTCCATGAAACTGACCATTTTTTTCAATAAAATAACTGCGAGGTAATTCGCCATACCATTGAGGATCAATCAAAAATCTGCTTTGATCTGCTTTACCATCAACAAAGTGAAGGTTGGTTAAATGGTTTAATTCAAATTTATTAATCACGGCTTTTCGCTCTTCAACACTTTCATCGTCAGCATCGGTATTAATAATTACCACAGGTAAATCATCATATTTATTTTTCAATTTTTGTAGAATAGCTAACTCTTTAAAGCATGGTGGACAATCCACAGACCACAATAACATTAACCATTGCTTACCTTTATTTTCAACTTTAATCTTTGTCAATTGCTCTTTATTAAAGGCGATTGAATTACCATATGCTACGTTTATACAGCAACAAACACTAAACAAGGTAATAAAAATCAACTGTTTTATATAGTTCATAATGCCCGTACCAAATGACCTTGTTTAGAACGGTGCCACGACACATAACTATTCGCTTCTTTTTTAATAATAAAAGGGCGATCAGCACCTTCAGTCGCTGTTGCCAATAATTGAGCTGCTGTAAATGTTTTACCATCATCAGTTGAACGTTGATGCCATAATTGATGCTCAGTGCCCGTAAATTGTGTCCAAACAATATCTACATTATTCCCGTTGCTATTCAAATGGGGATGAGCCGCTTGAGCCATTTGCTCGCCAACAGAAATAGGCGTAGAAAGGGTTTTCCCTTGATCATCACTCCAAGCATAAAAAATACCTTTACCTACTTGCCCTTGGTTAAACCACACCATATGGTAGCGATTATTTTCATTAACGCTAATACCACCGCCTTGATGGGGGCAACCATTAATTTTCCACAGATCATGACTTATTTGATAAGGCGCTTGCTGCGCATTAGTGCCTTGCTCTACCGTTAACAAGGCAAACTCACGAATATTATCACCGTAAATATGTCGCCAAAAAATAGCTAACTCATCCTGCGCATTATAATCCATAGCAATACGACAACATACACACGTGTTATTAGCTAGCTGTTCATTTGAGAAAACAGTGTCATCTTTTCTAAAGTTAGCTTTCCCAAGAAATAATGCAGAGCCATTAGCTGGCTTACCTTCTAAGCGCAATTGATAAGCTAACCGGGCATCTAACCATACAATACTAATGTCACCTTCATTGTTAACTAAAAGCTCATTAAAACGGTGCCCTGTTACTAAATTGTCATTATTAACAGTTATCGGTTGGGTAAAGGTTTTGCCATAATCACTTGAATAGCTAAAGCGTACATCTGCCGTATACTTTTCCTCTTTAGGTGTTGTCCAAGACAAATACACACCTTGAAAACCATCAAACGCTATTTTTGGTCGACTTTCATTACGGGCTGATATTTCCTCTTGCGCAATATCTACACGTTTAGCACTAGAAAAGTTTGCCCCATTATCTTTAGATATTTGAAAATATAAGCGATAGTTTTGCACCCATACCCGCCATAAATCACCATTAGGAGCAAAAGCAGCAGTAGCTGTTTTAGCACAGACAATAGTGGCTTCTTCACAGTTTTGCATTTGACCTGCTTTTGGCCCCTTTAATTTACTATTTTGTTCTGCTGCAACATTTTCACTCACCATAAAGATGGTCAAACTAAACAAAATAACACTCGACACTCTATAGAGAAATGTTGACATAAAGACTTCCTTACCATTAATAATTTAAGCCATAATACGCAATTGGTGGTACTACTGACATATCATCACCTGCGTGTTAATGTTTAACTATTTATAACAACAGGAATTTTTTACTCATTTAATTGCCGCTATAGTAGAGCAATTTTGCATTTTTTCAGTGCGACATAATGTCGCAAAAGTGCACTTTTTCTCACTTTCGTTGGCCACTCAACCATGCCAACTCACAATAGATAAATACATGAGACAAAATAGTAAGTGACTAATGTACAGACAATGGCACAATAGAGTAGTAATTTTTTAACAGGAATATAGATGAAAGTTTTTTTTAGCCTAACCTTTCTTTTGCAATGTATGCTATTAAGCAGTAGTAGTTATGCCGTTGAACAAGCAGAACAATTGTTTAATCAGCTAAAACCCTCGCTTTATCAAATTAAATTAATAGACAAAGCAAGCGGGGAGAAATCATCCATAGGCTCTGGCTTTCAAATAAGTCATGATGGTATCGTTGCCACTAACTATCATGTTATTTCGAGTTACGCCCTACATCCCGAAAAATATCGTATTGAATACCTTGATAGCCAAGGAAACCAAGGTGGTTTATCGTTACAAAGTGTTGATGTTATTAATGATCTTGCCTTAGTTAAACGTACAATTGAACAAGAAATACCCTTTTTTGAACTTTCACAAACAGCTCCCCATAAAGGAGAGCAGCTATTCTCATTAGGTAACCCACATGACTTAGGGATGATTGTTGTGCCAGGCACATATAATGGTTTAAAAAAGGAATCTTTTAATGATCGTATTCATTTTACAGGCTCTATCAACTCAGGAATGAGTGGTGGCCCTGTTGTCAATAAAACGGCCAAAGTTGTTGGCATAAATGTCGCAACATCAGGCAACTCTATTGGCTTTCTTGTACCTCACGACAAGCTAGTCACGTTATATCAAAACTTTTTAAACAAGCCACCCGAGTCTATAGAAAAACAAATGACGCAACAATTAATGGCAAGCCAAAATAAATTGATTACCTCAATTTTAAACAGCCCATGGCAAGCTAAACAGCTTGGAGAGCGTGCAATTATTCCTATTATTGATGTACCTTATATTCGATGTTGGGGAGACTCTAATGCTGATAAAACAGATGCTTTGATGTTAGCAGCGGTAGCAAATTGCTCGCTAGATGAAAATACCTATATTTCTTCACATTTTTTTACTGGCTCAATGGAAATAGAATTTCGTACCATGAAAGCTAAAGAGGTTAGCGCTAATAAATTTTATCATTTGTACCAACAACAAATTGCACATGCTGGTGCAGGAAATAGAGCAAACAAAGAAAACGTAACAGAATTCCAATGCCATAACGACTTAGTCATTCCTGATAACCAAGCCATAAATAACAAAACTATCTTTTGTACACGTGCTTATAAAAAATTTACAGGGTTATACGACATCCTTTATTTAAGTGCTTCAGTAGATAAAGACCAGCAAGCTATTATAAGCCACTTTACTATTGCAGGCATTAGCCAATCTAACGCATTAGCCTTTACACGCCAATTTATGGAGGCTGTGTCATGGAAATATTAAATACACAAGCGCAATTTATGGAAAAAAAACAAAATATCCTTGTTAATGAAACTACCCCAGTCAAAGAAATTATTATAGAAGAAATCAGCCGAAACCATAAATTACTGCACCGCCATAAATTGTCACAACAGCAAATTCATATTGGCCGTGATTATCATAACGATATTATTCTAGCTGACCCACACATATGCCCTAGCCACCTCAGTATTGAACTGAAGGATGGACAGTGGAAAATTACCGATAACCAAACAATTAATGGCTCTTTTATTGAAAACACAAATTGCAAAAAGCATAGTGCAGATCAACATGTTATTAATGATGGAGATGTTATAACGCTCGGAAAAAGTCAATTAAGAATATTGTTCACCAATCACCCCGTAGAGCCAACCATTGCTATTAGCCCTTTTGAAGAACTAATTAACCTACTACGTCACCCTATTGCACTATTATTAAGTATCACATTGTTTACCTTGATTGCGGGCTATAGTTTCTATTTAAATACCCCAAAAGAAGTTAACTTTAGTCAATTATTAGTGCCTACTATTGGCATGACACTAGGTTTTGCATTATGGCCAGCAGGTGTCGCATTAGTTTCGCATTTAAGTAAACACGAAGCACGAATACTGGCTCAATTAGGCATAAGTTTTACCTTTTTCAATCTTATGTGGTTTAGCGACTTCTTAGAGGGGCTAGCCTCTTTTAATAGTTCAAGTGGGTCTATACTGCCCACGTGCCTTTTGCTTGTTTCCTTTGTTCTTGCCTTTAGCTTATTTTGGTTAAATGGGTATATTGGCTTTCATATGTCAGCTAAACGACGAGTAATTGTAGCAACAGCCATGACTGTGTTGCTTTTTGGCGGTAGCTACCTAGTTCAATTCAGCAACAAGCCAGAATTCAATCCAAGACCGCAATATAATGCAACGATTATGATGCCAAATTTATTAATTGCCTCAAGTATCAGCACAGACAAATTTATTGAAGATAGTCGTAAGCTTTTTGAGCAAACCAAAAAAGAAGCATTAAAGAAATAGCAGTAAGTGCAACATAAATCAGTGGCGAAAATTGCTTTTCGCCACCTAAAATTGTTTTGTTGATTATGATTTACTGATAACTATGGACGAGGGATAAAACCAACTGCGTTGTAAACAGACGTTAAGATCTTATTAGCACGATGCGATGCTTTTTCAGCACCTTTTTTCATTACTTGTTCAAGAAATACCTGGTCTTCTCGATATTGATGATACTTAGTTTGAATCGGTGCCAGCATAGCAACAACCGCTTCAGCAACATCACCTTTTAAATGACCATACATTTTGTCTTCATATTCTGGTACTAAACTATCAACCGACTTTCCTGTAGCACATGACAATAAAGATAGTAGATTTGAAACACCTGGTTTTTCTTCAAGATCATAATAGATATTTGCTTGTTCATCTGAGTCAGTTACCGCACGCTTTATTTTTTTAGCAATTTTCTTTGGATCTTCTAATAAACCAATGAAGTTACCTGGATTAGAATCTGATTTAGACATTTTTTTAGTTGGCTCAAGTAAGCTCATCACGCGAGCGCCATGCTGAGGAATAAAAGGATCTGGCACAGTAAAAATATCACCATAGAGATTATTAAACCGTGTAGCAACATCACGTGCTAACTCTAAATGTTGTTTTTGGTCATCCCCAACGGGAACACTGTCTGCGCCATACAATAAAATATCAGCCGCCATTAATACTGGATAGGTAAACAAGCCAGCATTCATATTCGCCTCTGACTTTTGCGATTTATCTTTATATTGAGTCATACGATTTAATTCACCCATTTGGGTATAACAACTTAATATCCAGCTTAATTGAGCATGCTCTGGTACATGAGATTGAATAAAAATAGTACTTTGCTCTGGGTCAACGCCACAAGCGAGGTACAAGGCTAAACCATCTAAGGTTGCTGAACGTAATGCCTTAGCATCAGGACGGACTGTAATAGCATGCTGATTTGCAAGCATATAATAACACTCTTGCTGATCTTGCATATTGACCCATTGCTTTAATGCGCCTAAATAATTGCCAATAGTTAACTCACCTGATGGCTGACAGCCACTTAATACAATAGGTTTACTCATAATTTTCCTTTAGATTTAACCAGTATTACTCAATAGATACTGATCGATTCATTTTATTTAATATTACAAAATTATTTTTGCAGCTAAACCGCTTAGGCTTTAGCAGAATTCAACTTAATATTGCTTATACTTTGGCTAATTCTGCACGCATTTCATCAATGGCAATTTTATAATCTGACTGTGAAAATATAGCACTACCAGCCACAAACATGTCAGCGCCAGCTGCCGCTATTTCAGCAATATTACTTGCTTTCACACCGCCGTCTACCTCTAAGCGAATGTCACGACCACTTTGTTTAATTCTTTCTTTTACCAAACGTAACTTATCTAACGTGGTAGGAATAAATGATTGCCCACCAAATCCCGGATTTACTGACATCAATAAAATAACATCAAGTTTATCCATAATAAAATCTAAACATTGCAATGGCGTTGCTGGGTTTAGCACTAAGCCAGCCTTGCAACCATGATCTTTTATTAACTGCAAAGTACGATCAACATGATCGCTACCTTCAGGATGGAAAGTAATAATATCAGCACCCGCTTTAGCAAATTGCGGTATTAAGGCATCCACAGGTTTTACCATTAAATGTACATCAATAGGCGCAGTAATACCGTAATCACGTAATGACTGACAAATCATCGGACCAAATGTTAAATTAGGCACAAAATGATTATCCATCACATCAAAGTGTACAACGTCCGCACCTGCAGATAAAACCTTTGCCACATCATCGCCCAATCGGGCAAAATCAGCCGATAAAATCGACGGGGCAATTAAAAAAGAAGACATAACGTTTGCTCAATCAAGAAAATTATTTGTATTATACCCAAGCCCAGTAAAAATACGAGCATCAACCGCCAGTGTGTTTAGGTGATTTAACTGCACTTCAATAGTTCAAACCAAACTAAGTCGCACCATACTAGCGCAAGCACTTTGTTACAAGCTAGAACAAAAACACAAAACAAACACCATAAACCATTAATAAATATATATTTTTTAAAATAATTTCTTTTTATTTAATACAGGCATCATCTTTGCAAAATACTACTTTAGAAACAAAATTTATAAAACATTAAAGAGAGAAACATGAAAAAATCAATATTAAGTGTTGCACTAACATCTATTTTAGCTACCTCAACTGTTTTTTCTACTTCAGCATCAGCTGTTGAAGGGCTAAGCGCTAACGCCGCTGTAACTTCTAACTATTTATGGCGTGGTTTAGAACAAACTAGTGGAAAATCTGCCGTATCTGGTGGTATTGATTATGCTGCTGATTCAGGTTTTTATGTTGGTACATGGGCGTCAAATGCTGACTGGGCTGACGGCATGACCTATGAATTAGACTTTTATGGTGGTTTTGGCGGTAATATCAGCGAAAGTGTATCTTATGATGTAGGTTTTATTTACTACGCATACCCTGATGAAACATCAGGAGATGCTGATTTCTCAGAAGTATACGGTAGTATTTCATTTAACGCGTTAACAGTAGGTTTAGCCGTGTTAACTTCTGGTGAAGACGCAGATGCGGGTGATACTATTTATGCCAATGTAGATTACAGTATTGCATTAAGTAATGATGCTGAAGTGAACTTACACATTGGTTCATATAGTGGTGACTGGCTGGCCGAAGACTCGATTGACTATGGTGTAAGCATATCAAAATCATGCTTCACTTTAGGCGCATCAGCAACTGATTTAGATGGCGCAGCAGGCGATATGAAAGTATATGTTTCTTATGCTGTTGATATTGACTTATAGAATTACAACCTCTTTTAAACGTTAATATTTAAAACAGACAAAAAGATGCTAATTGGTTATACTATAACCAATTAGCATTTTTTATTATTGATTATTCACCTTAAGATGAGAGTTAAATGTCAGACAAAACATCTTCATTTAAAGAAACATTTAAAAGTGTAGCCGCTGCTTTTTTTGGCGTTCAAAGTAATAAAAATAGAACAAGAGACTTTGCTCAAGGGAAGTTAATTCACTTTATTATTGTGGGTATATTAAGTGTCATTATTTTTATCAGTATTTTGATATTTATAGTTAACTTAGTTGTACCCGCAAATTAACGCGATAACTGTTGTGAACAAAGTGACATAAATTCTCTCACCTTTTCGTCACAGGTATACAATCACACCGCCATGGAGTATTTTAACCAGCACAAGTGGGCAATAATTTAGTAAAAATAGCCACTATAGAAAGATTTGTTAAGCCGAGCTGGGGTTATTTATATAAGGCCAAAATTTCTTTAACCTTAATTCTACCTTTACCTTTTTGACTTATTGAGCGTTGAACCTGAAACAACTTATATTCAGTTGCTCCTTTATAAAGTTCACGTGTGAAATCTACATAATGATTTGATATCAATGTGGGAATATTTTTATTTTTAGCTACTTCAGCACACTTAACTAATCGCTGTTGATCTTCATCTGTAAACGAATTACCAGCATAAGCAGTAAAGTTTGACGTTGGATTGATAGGTGAATAAGGCGGGTCACAATATATAACATCATCAACTTTTAACTGAGAGAATGCCGTTTCAAAATCGCCTTGAATAAATGTTGCTTTTTCAGCTTTTTCTGAAAAGTGAATTAACTCATCTTTCGGAAAGTAAGGATGCTTATACCGTCCAAAAGGTACGTTATATCCACCGTTTTTATTATATCGACATAAGCCATTATAACCGTGTCTATTGAGGTATAGAAACAATAATGAACGCTCGTACGAATCTTTAGATTGATTAAATTGATTTCTTAATGCGTAATATTTATCAGGTAAATTACTATCACCATTAAAAAATTTCTGAGCATCAGCTATAAATTGTAAAGGTTTATTTTTAATTATATTAAATAAATTAATTAAATCTTGATTCATATCTATCAAAAGGTATTCATCAAAGTCTAAATTAAGAAATACAGAACCACCACCTACGAAAGGTTCCACTAACCTTTTTTTACCTCTTGTAGGTAATAGACTAGCTATCTCACTAACAACTTTTTTTTTCCCACCTGCCCATTTCAGAGCAGATCGCATACCAGCGAGTGATTGAGCTTTAGCCACAAAAGAAACCTATAAATTATTAGTAGCTAAAGCTAACATAAACATTTGTCTAAAAGCACACAATACACTAGTTTTCATAGTTTTAAAAAATGCTTAATATTTTCACTTATGTATGCCTAACTAATATTCGCCCGAAAAGGCAACCAATACAAAAGAAAACGATTGTATCTTGATTTAAGCATCAACGGTATTCCTTTTTAGTGAATCACTTGAAATACCTACAGACTATTAATTTCTTCCTGAACTATCGATAGTGATTTAACCCATACCCCCCTATCAATAATTCCTTGAGGAAGCTTTTGTATTGCGGCCTTTGCTTGAGGTTTGTCGTTAAAAATAGCTGTCGTTAAAACAATAAGCTTTTGTTCATTTAATTTTTTTTCATAGCTGAAGTATTCTAAATTTGGGTACTTATCAACAAAACCCGATAATAAATCTTTATTCGTAAAACCAACAAGTTGAACCACATAACCTGTTGAGTTATTCAAATAATAGTCAGGCGTTGTAATAAATGTTGACGTTGGAACACTTGATTGACGGGGAGTTACGGGTTCTTGATTTAATACTTTTTCATTCAACTTAACGGTATTAATTTTAGCTGGATTAGGCTCTGCAATATTGACGGTTGATGGTGTGACTACTGTATTTTGTATTGCAACATCTGCTTGAACAGGTGCTAGGGGTTCATTTAGGTTCAGTGCTTGTAATACATCTGCGGCTTTTGCTTGCTGAATAACTTCATTATGCGTTGAAACTGGCTCCCCTAACAACGCTGCTTGTATGTCAGATGAATCAGCAAGAAGCTCAGGCGCTGCTTCTATGACTGCTTCATTAACCTCCTTTGCTAATACCGTTTCTTTTAGCGCTGCTGTGCTTGCTACTAAAGACTCGCTATTTACAGGCGTGGGGTCAATTGATGATAAGTTTGACAACTTAAAATTATCATAATGAATAAGCCCATACCAAGAAAGCCCAGTAAGCACTGAAATAATAACAACAGTGGCCAATATTTTAACCCACAGTTTACGGGTAAAATTTCTTTTATCTGTCGCAAACCTTGAATGTTCTATCGAAAACAATTGGCCAGACTTTGCTTCGATAATCGACAATTTATTTTTGAAAATACTTTTATTAGCAGCCACATCCTGTGCAGCTTGCTCTATGCCAAATAGCACAACATTAATTTTATTTTTGGTTTTCGTTTTGTTTGCCACGTCAACAAGCTGACACAGTTCGTATTTGATTTGTAAAGACAACGCGTGAGCATGCTCAATAACAATATTGATATTGTTTTTACTCTGCTTATTCAGGTTTAAAATACTAACTGCGAGTGATTTTTCAGGGTCAAACAAGGTATTAGAAAATAACTGCTCAATTAAACGGCAACGCATTTGTATATCATTAAGTTTCGTTGAAGCTGAGATAAAAGCGACATTGGTCTCTTGAATTGTTTGTTCTGATGAGAAATTAGTTAAAAATTGACGAGCGGCTTGCGTATAAGCATTTACATCATTTTCTATTACTAAAACCGCTTGTTTAGAGAAACGTTGAATATATTCAATGCGCGCACTCACGCTAATCGAGGTTACTGCTGGCTCACTATTTAGTTGCACTGAAGCCATCTGATCATTACCGATACTGGTGTGTGCTACTACAGACATATACAACCCTTTCTACAATTGTTACTACCTAACTAAATATTAGACAGACAAAAAAATTATAGAATTTGTTGAAGTATCTCTTGAGTAATATCATCACGTATCTCAGACTTACCTATCGCCGTAGGCACAATAAAGCGTAATTTTCCGCCAATATTTTTCTTATCACGGCGCATATGTCGAACAAAATCATCACAACTCATGGTATCTGGCGCTTGTAATGGTAAATCAAACGCGTTGATAAGTGACTCTATTCGACAAAGTTCTGACACTTCAAGCAAATTCATTGTTACTGCTAACTTAGAAGCAAGCACCATGCCAGTTGCAACAGCTTCACCATGAAGCCAATTACCATAACCTTGTTCAGCTTCAATAGCATGACCAAAAGTATGTCCTAAGTTAAGTAGTGCACGAACGCCCGCTTCAGTTTCATCATTCGCAACAATATTTGCTTTACACTGACAACAAATTTCAATCATTTTTGCTAATGTGTTTTGATCACCCGCTTTTATTGCCGTAATATTGTTTTCTAGCCAAACAAAAAACTCATAATCACCTAAAATACCGTATTTAATAACTTCAGCCATGCCGGCATTAAACTCACGTATAGGCAAAGTAGTTAAACTATTAATATCAATAATAACCGCTTTGGGTTGGTAAAATGCGCCAATCATATTCTTGCCTAGCGGATGATTTACTGCTGTTTTTCCACCAACAGAAGAATCAACTTGAGACAGCACGGTTGTAGGCACTTGAATAAAATCTATACCACGTTGGTAACAGGCTGCTGCAAAGCCAGTAATATCACCAATAACACCGCCACCTAAGGCAATTAAGGTGCTGTCACGGCCGTGCTCATTTGCTAGCAAATGCGACATAATCCGTTCAAAATTTGCTAAACTTTTTTCTGCTTCACCATCAGGTAGAATGATTTCATCAAGCTCATAATTAACAAGTTTAGCTTTAATTTTATCTAGATATAACGGTGCAACTATCGTATTAGTAACAATACAAACACGTTTAGCGCGAATATGCTTGCTAAATAGGGTTTCGTTATCAAGCAGACCTGAGTCTATGTAGATAGGGTAGCTTCGTAGTCCTAAATCAAGATTAAGAGTGGGCATATTAGCTTTACCAGAAATTATGTCGGGATAAGGGCAAAGCCACTAAGATTTTACAGTGGCTTCAATAAAGAAAATCAATTTTTATTAAAAATCTAAGCGTTCAATTATTTTATGCGCAACCACTTTCGCGCTTTGATCATCTGTTTTAATTACAACATCCGCAATTTCTTCATAAAGAGGATTGCGCTCAACAGCAAGGTTTTCTAACACTGTACGAGGTTTTTCTGATGTTTGTAATAATGGACGACGGCGATCTCTTTGAGTACGCGCAACTTGCTTATCAATGGTTGTTTCTAGATAAACAACGATACCGCGTGCCGATAAACGATTGCGAACTTGATCACTAATAACTGAACCACCACCAGTTGCTAGTACAATACCTTGTTTTTCGCTTAAATCTTCAATAACATCTTCTTCTCTTTTACGAAAGCCTTCCTCGCCTTCAAGGTCAAAAACCCAAGCGATATCTGCTCCGGTGCGACGTTCAATCTCTTGATCTGAATCGAAAAATTCAAGGTGTAGCCTGTCTGCAAGCTCTCTGCCTATAGTGCTTTTACCCGCACCCATAGGGCCAATAAGGAAAATGTTACGTTTTTCTGCCATTAGATTAACTTATTACTCGTTTGTTTCAGGTATATCAAAAGAAAATTACAGCGAAGCTATTTCCCTTTTGATGTCATAGAGGTCTCCCTCGGAAATTTCAAGGGCGTAATTATCGCAATTGTTAGGGTAAGATTGCAAGCAACATTGTTAGTAAGTCAGACAAAAACTCTAACTTACTAACCTTAATGTGTTTATTTGATGTTAAAAATGTTCTGTAACAACACGCGGCGTTACAAAAATGAGTAATTCTTTTTTCTCATTATATTGATTAGAGTTTCTAAACAGCCAACCAAAGTAAGGGATATCTCCCAAAACTGGCACTTTAGAAACCGTACTAATAATAGATTGTTGATAAATTCCACCTAACACAATAGTTTCACCATTATTCACTAGAACCTGCGTACCAATACGTTGTGTATCGATTGCAGGGGCAGAACCACTCTGTACATCTGATATGGTATCTTGGGTAACCACTAAGTCTAAAATAATTTTATTATCAGGTGTGATATGGGGTGTAACCGTTAGGCTTAATACTGCTTTTTTAAACTGTGTTGCTGTTGCACCACTTGATGCTGCTTCTTGGTATGGAATTTCAACACCTTGCTCAATATAGGCTTCTTTTTGATTCGCCGTTGTTATTCGTGGACTCGCGATAATTTCACCTTTATTTTCTTTTTCCATCGCACTGAGTTCAAGGTCAAGAATCGTGCCATCTGCCAAACGGGCTATTTGAAATGCTAACACGCCAGCAGGGTTAGCGGCAGGTAAATTAACATTTAATCCATCTTCCAACTTTGGCACTCTACCAACCCCAAGATCAGATTCATTTGCTGCCCTTGTACCATTGGCTTGTCCAACACCTTCGAGAGAACCTGACGTAGCAAATTCACCATTGGTATCAGTTACTCCCCACCGTATACCCAGTTCTTCATTAATATTATCTTTAACCGTTACCATGCGTGCTTCAATGATAACTTGACGAACAGGTATATCTAAAATGTTGACCATACGCTTAATATCTTCAATACTTTTTGCCGTATCACGAATAAGCAGTGTGTTTGTACGTTCATCTACCGAAACGCTACCCCGCTCTGATAAGATGCTGGTATCTTCATTTTTAATTAATTCAGCAAATTCAACAGCCTTAGCATAGTTAATTTGTACATATTCAGAGTATAAGGGAGCTAATTCTTCAACTTGTTGCTGAGCTTGTAAGTTTTTAGCTTCTCGAGCTGCTAGTTCATCGCTAGGCGCTACCATCAAAATATTGCCTTGCATGCGTTTATCCAAGCCTTTCACTTTTAAAATAATATCAAGTGCTTGATCCCAAGGTACCCCATCTAAACGTAGCGTAATATTGCCCATTACGGTATCACTGGTAATTAAATTAAATTCATTATAATCAGCGATAATTTGTAGCACAGTCCGAACAGGAATATCTTGAAAATTAAGGGATATGGTGCGACCTGTAAATTCATCTGTGTCAGCTAAATAACCAGGTGCCTTTTTTTCTTTTTCTTTAACCGACAATATAAACAAGTTACCTTCTTGCTTATGTGAAAAAGTAAAATGTGTATCTACATCAATAACTAAACGGGCATTACGACCATCTTTAAATGTTTCTATACCTGAAACAATCGTGCCAAAATCAGTGACATCAAGTTTATATAACAAATCATCTATTATTTTTGTGTTGTGAAACTCAACATTTACTTTGCCTAACTTATCATTAACATCAACAGCAACCATGCTATCTTTGAGGTACACTAACACTTCAGGTGAATTTTCATCATCTAAACGAAAATCAATTGATTCAATATGGTTAATAAATTGCTCGCCTGCGGGACTTAACTCCTCAACAACCTTAGCTGACTGACCATAATTGAGTGTTAAGAAGAATTTTTTTTCATCAATAGCCACATCAAATACAGCTAACTTTTCTAAATTAATTGTTGCGACAACTTCTCCAGAAGAATTGTCTAGTATGATATTTGTAACCCCCGCATGATTAACAAGTGTTTCTTGCAAGTTAACATCATAAACATCAGCAGAAAAAATAATTTTTATAAAAGCAGGATTCATTGACGTTTCAACGGTAGGTAAAGCAGATATCTCATCGGAAAATTCAAAAACCAACTCAATTTGATCATCTTGAATTGTATTATAAGAAATACCTTGTAATTGTGCTTTGCTCACCTGTTCTTGCTCTTGCGTAATACTCTCTTGTGCCTTAATCGGTAAAGAGGTGGCAACAAGTGTTAGTAGAGTAAAACAAACTAACCAATTTAGTCTCAAATTGATTATCTCAGAAAACCCTTTGTAGTTTTTTATTTTATTAAATAGCATTATTATTTCCTTTCCCCTTCTGATACAGATTGAGCAATTTTTATTACAGTTTCTCGCTCTACCCAACAACCTGCACCATCAGGTGTCAACTCTACTAATTTCAATCTTTTATTATTTACTTCTGTTATACGCCCATCAAACAATCCTAAGTAGCTTCCAATAGATACTCTATGTAGAGTTAAGTCTGATGCTTCCACTAGTGCCCAGAGTACACCATCATCTCCCATAGTGCCGCGCATAGTAAGATCACTTAATGCATACTTCTCTAATGGTTGTTTTCTACGACGAGGATCAGGACTTAAGCAACCAGACATTTGTTGAATCTTTTGTTGTATTGCTTCAGGTTCAGGTAATGAAAAAGGACTTCTTAAATCAAATGCTGAATAATCATAATGATTATATGGGTGCACTTCTGGCATAGGATCAATTTGGCTGGTTGTGGTTGCTTTAACCTCTGCCATATACGTACCTAAATCACTGGTATCATCATAACAGCCGCCAATAAAAGCTAAAGTAATTAGAAAAAATATTCTCATTGTATTTCAGCCCCCTGCTCTTGATAACGATATGTTTTGGCTTCAAGTTTCAAGTTTAGCGTATCGCCATTTGTTCCCAGAATATTAATCTTAAAGTCATGTAAAGTTACAATGCGAGGTAATCCTGCAATTTTACTCACAAAACCACCAAAAGAATGGTATGAACCATTAACTTCTATATCAATTGGCAATTCAATATAAATTTCTTTACTGATTTCTGGCTGCCATTCTAACTTAACAAATTCTAGTCCATTCGTTGTGCCGATAAAGGTTATATCATCTAATAAACCCGGTGTTTCATGGCTATTAGGTAAACTTCTCAACTGAGTTGCAAAAACATCTTCAGCCTCAATCATTTGTGCCCTAAATAATTCTAAGTTGGCTGCTACATGGTATTTTGTTTCGTAAGATTGTTTTAACGTAAGTTCTTCTGCCTGCACTCGCTTAAGCTGATCTATTTTGTCACTCACTAAACCAATATAGCCTAAAAAAACAACCATAGCGGCTAAAAATATAATTAACACTAATTTAGGCGCGGCTGGCCATTGAGCTAAATTCTCTAAATCGAGATCTTCAAACTGAGATTTATCAAAGTTCACTAGCTACCTCCCTTTGCTCTATTAGCAAGTTCAGTATCGCTAACTAAACCTTGTATTTTCACTCTCATTTTAAAACTACTTAGTAGTTTTGATGAACTATCATCAGACGTTATAGATTCTGGCGTTGCATCAGTAAATAAGTCAGATAATTCAATAGCTCTGATCATATTTGCCAAATGGTTATTTGACTCACTTTTTCCGATAATTTCTATACTATTACCTTGTTTATCAAGTTGAGTAATATAAATACCATTGGGAATAATTTTAGCTATTTCATCAAGAATTTGTGTACCAACATTTCGGCTACGTTGTAACTGTTCAACAACATCAATACGCTTTTGCAATGCTGCTTTTTTATCGTTCAACGTTTTAATTTCAGCAATTTGTATATCTAATTTTTGAATTTCATTCTTTAAAAATTGATTACGCATTGATTGGCCATCAATACGTGATTGAAAATTAAGATTCACAGCAAATATCAATGCGAAAGCAAACAAACAAACAGCAATTAACAACGTAAAAAATTCTTTTTGTTTTTCCTTAAGCGCTTGCTCTCGCCAAGGAAGCAAATTTATGTGTGCCATGGCGAAAAACTCCTTAAAGCCAAACCAGTAGCCACGGTTAACTGCGGTGCCACCTTATTCAGCTCATCTTTATTAATAGAATCAGATAAGGCCATTTCATTAAATGGATTAGCAACAACGGTGTGCACACCTAATTCTTCAGTCAACAAGTTTGCAATATCTTCAATTGATGCAGTGCCACCAGAAACAAGTAAGTAATCGACTTTCTTTAAACCACTAGAAGTTAAAAACATTTGAATTGCCCGACGTATCTGTTGCATGATGATAGTGTGAAAAGGCGCTAACACTTCAAAAGTATAATTGGGTGGTAAATCATTCGTTATTTTTGCAATTTCAGCTTCTTCAAATGATTTATTATAATAAGAAACAATGGAGCGAGTATATTGTTCGCCACCAAACATTTGGTCACGGCTGTATAAGTGTTTACCAGCCTTAGTTACTGAAAACAATGTCATGGTTGCGCCAATATCAACAATGGCTACGGTTTTTTCCGCAGCATCATCTGGTAATTGGGATAAACATAAGTCATGTGACCGGCTTACCGCGTAAGACTCAACATCAACAACTTTCGTTATAAAACCACCTGCTTCTAATGCTGCTACTCTTGCTTCAATAGATTCAGTACGTGCCGCGCTAAGTAATACATTAACCTTGCTAGGATCTGATTCATTTACCTCTAGCGTTTCAAAATCTAAGCTCACTTCATCTAACGGATAAGGAATCAGGCTGTCAGCTTCTATTTCAATTTGACTTGCTAGTTCTTCCTCAGTTAATGAGACATCCATATAAATTATTTTGGTGATAACAGTTTGACCTGAAACTGCTGTTGCTGCTTCTTTTGCTTTCATTGGTATATTTTTGCGTATTTTAGCAATCACTTTACCAACAGCTTCAATATCTTGGATTTCTCGATCCACAACCGAGCCACGGATCATCGGCTCAATAGCAAAGTCTTCTAAAATATAGCCTTCACTGCCTTGTCTTAATAAAACGGCTTTGACCGAATGAGACCCAATATCGATCCCCACCATCATAGTTGTTTTCTTTTTCCATATGTTATCTAGCATAAAAACCTACTAAATTGTTTTATTTTAATTATTTTAGACATGTTTTTCACATAAATACATTTATTACATGGTTTTACAAGATATACTAGCATTATCTGACATTTTCCCAATAAATAGAGTATTTGTCGTGCTTTCAGCTAAAAAAATTTTAAAAATTACTGTAACTTTACTATTTATAGCCATTTTTGCTATATTTTTATTGTATTTAACTTTGCGCGATGATTTGCCCGATATCAATTCTTTAAAAGATGTACAGTGGCAAACACCGATGCAGATATATAGCAATGATGGTTTATTAATTTCACAATTTGGTGAAAAAAAACGCAAACCATTAACCTTTGAAGAAATACCTCAACAATTGATTAATGCACTGCTGGCAACTGAGGATGATCGATTCTATTTTCACTTTGGCGTTGATCCCATAGGCATGACTCGGGCAATATTAGGAAAACTGACAGGTAATGACAAAGGTGGCGCTAGCACAATAACTATGCAAGTAGCGCGCAATTTTTTCTTAACTAGAGAAGTCACATACACTCGTAAGATTAGAGAAATTTTTCTCTCTTTTCACATTGAAAGTTTGTTAACTAAAAATGAAATATTAACCTTATATATTAATAAAATTCCCTTAGGTCACAGAGCCTTTGGTTTTGGTGCCGCCGCGCAAGTTTATTATGGAAAAGAACTCAATGAGCTAAACCTAGCACAAATAGCTGTGTTAGCCGGCTTACCTAAAGCACCATCAACCTATAACCCCATTAGTCGGCCTGACCGAGCTAAAGTTCGTCGCACTACCGTATTACAACGTATGCTAGTCAGCGGCTACATTACAGAACAAGCTTATCAATTAGCCAAGAATGCACCTATCACAGGCAAGCCTCATGGTGCAGAAATAGCGCTGAATGCGCCATATGTTGCGGAAATGGCACACCAAGAAATGATAAAGCGCTATGGTAAAGAACAAGCTTATACTGGCGGTTTTAAGGTATTCACCACAGTAACTAACAAATTACAGCAAGCAGCAAACACCGCTATGACTGGTAATTTACTGCGATATGACCAGCGCCATGGCTATCGCGGGGCAGTAAGCTCATTACGTCCTAGTAACAACACTGCTGACAAAACTCGCGGTTCGTTGGATAAATATGACAACTTATCAACTAATACAACATTACCACCAGAGGTAAATCCTCTTTCTGATGATGAAATATCAACGGCACTCGCCCAAGTACCTTCATATCAAAAATTAGTTCCTGCCGTTGTTACATTGGTAAACGAACGTTCAATTAACATCACCTTAGAAGGTAATAAAAAAGCAGTTATTGAATGGCCGGGGATGGCTTGGGCACGTCCATACATCAATGATTATAAACAGGGAACGCCACCTGATACTGCACACGAAATAGTTACCTACGGTGATGTAATTTTAGTCAGTAAAAATGAGTCAAATGAATATCAACTCAGCCAATTGCCTACTGCAAGTGCCGCAATTATTTCGTTGTCACCCGACGATGGCGCAATAAAAGCCGCTGTTGGTGGTTTTAGTTTCAAACAAAGTCAGTTTAATCGTGTTACTCAAGCTAAACGGCAAGTTGGCTCGAACATAAAACCCTTTATTTATTCTGCCGCATTAGAGCATGGCTTTACCTTAGCCTCATTAATCAATGACGCACCAATTAATCAGTGGGATAGAAGTAGTGGTGTTGTTTGGCGGCCAAAAAACTCACCTGAAACCTACGCAGGCCCAATAAGAATGCGTTTAGCATTAGCACAATCAAAAAACGTGATTGCAGTCAGACTGCTAAAAAGTATCGGGTTAGACCAGGCTATTACGCACCTCAGTTCATTTGGTTTTTCACCTGATGAATTACCACGTAATGAATCATTAGCATTGGGTTCAGCCTCGTTAACGCCCCTAGAAGTTGCCACAGGTTTTGCAACTTTTGCTAACGGTGGCTTCTTGATTGAACCTTATTTAATTGACCGTATTGAAACAGCTGACGGCGAAATCGTTTTTCAAGCCAATCCGCGTTTAGCCTGTGACCCTTGTGAAGTAGCGATTGTCTCAGCTGATATTGCAACCGCTACCGAAACCTCTGCTGACCATGCCACAGCTGAAACAATAATAAATAAGGACATAGCAACAGGAATAGACACTGAAGAATTAACCCCCTCTTCAGAGCCCAAAAATACTACATTAAGTTCACCTACAATATTATCTGCCCCCAGAGTTATTTCAGCGCAAAACGCCTTTTTAATAGGCCAAGCACTCAACAGTGCAATTTGGGGCGCTGACTGGTCAACTGAAAACGGCTGGCAAGGTACAGGCTGGCGTGCACGCTCATTAAAACGCAAAGATATTGCAGGTAAAACAGGTACAACAAACGAAGCTAAAGATGCTTGGTTTTCTGGTTTTTCTCGTCGTTTAGTGACTACTTCATGGATAGGGTTTGATGATCCTAGCCATAATTTAGGTCAATCTGTTTACAACCGCAACTTAGGTAAAAATCAAATTACGGGTAAAGAATTTGGCGCTAAATCTGCACAACCTGCATGGATAGACTTTATGAAAGTTGCCTTAACAGATATTCCAGTGGAACCGTTTGAACTTCCAACAGACATTGTTTCAGTGCGTATAGATAAGGTAACAGGAAAATTAAGTACTAAAACAAACAAAAGTAGTTTATTTGAATATTTTCAAGTGGGTACAGCTCCTACAGAATATGTAAGTCAAGATAATAGCCTTGATATATTTCAACACGAATCTGGCGTTAAAAACGAAGAAAGTGAATTATTCTAGCGCTTGATTGATATACCCATTTTACTCTGTAATCTTATTAACGAGCTTAGAATAAGCGATATTTAACAAATTTCACTTACTCTAAACTCGCTAATAAAGCTCTGAGGTGAGAATAAATTTAATAAAACCGCTATAGCGCTTATGATTTAACACTTAATGCTATTTCATAAAGCGCGTTCTTTTTCACCTTATAAATTTCTGCCACAATAGCGCACGCTTTTTTAGGCTTCATTTCAGCCAAGAGCAATTTCAACGTATTAATCACTTCAACAGAAATTTCATCTTGGTTGGCTTTATAGCCTTCAATAATTAAAACCATCTCACCTTTGAGTTGATTAGCATCTTGCTCTAACCACGCGACCAAATTTTCAGCGGTGTCTGAATAAATGGTTTCGAATGTTTTTGTTAACTCTCGAGCAATAACCACATACCGTTCACTACCCAATGTACTTACTATATCTTTAATAGTGTCAATGGCTCTTCTAGGTGCATCATAAAAAACCATCGTTCTCGGCTCATTGACTAATGCTAATAAAGTACTTTGTCTCGCACCAGATTTAGAGGGCAAAAAACCTTCAAAAGAAAATCTATCCGTAGGTAATCCTGCAACACTTAATGCTGAAATGGCTGCACAAGCGCCAGGAACAGGGGATACAGGTAAACTTAAACTCCGACAGTGACGCACTAAATGAAAACCAGGATCACTAATTAGCGGTGTACCCGCGTCAGATACTAAAGCAATACTTTTCCCTTCTTGTAATAACTGAGCAATATAATCTTGCCGTTGACGTTCATTGTGATCATGCATCGACAGTGTTTTATTTTTAATTGCAAAAGCCGAAAGTAACTTTTGTGTGTGGCGAGTGTCTTCGCAGGCAATAACATCAACCTGCGTTAATACCGCTAATGCCCTTGCACTAATATCTCCCAAATTACCAATAGGGGTGCCGACAATATACAAAGTGCCTGCGTTTATTTTGAATTCACTCATGTAAACTTACTTCTTTCGTTGCTACTTAGGTTTTAGGAACAGTATTTAGTTGAGACTCACTGCAATGGCGTTTATTATAACCCTACACTGAGCTAAAAATGCACGGATTTTTCCACGTGAGTCAAACTAATTTTCTAGCGTTAACTTTAACTATGCTATCACTATTTACAATATTAAAAGAAAAACGTATCTTCAGCACTTTTTCTGTGCTGGTTTTATTGACGTTATTATTGTCTTCTTGTAGTACAAAGCCTTCAATTAAAAGAGCTGAACGCCCAAAAAACACGGTCACGCAAAAAGTACCTGAAGTCATAACAGCCGAAGAAAAATTAGCCTTAGCACAAACCCTTCATAAAAAATTACTTAATAGTAACTTAATCAATGAATCAGATCTGGATAGTAAAAACCATTTGCTCGCACAACAAACATTAATAAATAACTTATTAATTGATGCTTGTGAATTATATTTACAAGAACAAAATTATGCTAAAGCACTTTGGTTAGCTAATGAAATTCAACAAACTGGTCAAGGTAACAAACCACAAATTGATAATGTAAATCAGCAAAAGAATTACCAAAATGACTATCGATTATTATTAGTAAAAGCTCGTAGTTTACTGGCGCTAAATTATAACCAACAAGCACAACAACAATTACAAATTGCCAATGAATTAGTCTCTTATACCAACAATAATCCAACACCCTCCTTAACGTTAACGTTTGAGTATTATCAAGCATTGAATCAAGTATTGTCAGCACAAAACCAACTTATACCAGCCCTTGTAGCTCAACTAAATGCTTTTGCCCTGAACCCATCAGCCTCTGAAGAAGATATTCAGACCATTTGGCGTAATCTTGAATCTTTAACTCAATGGCAAATAGCTCAGCTTAATAACAATAAACCACCTTTTATTAAAGGCTGGACTGAATTACTCAATTACAGTCATAAATTTGGCTCAAATCCTGAACAATTTTCTCGCTATTTACACTTGTGGCAACAACATTATCCTGCGCACCCAGCAGTAGCGATTATTTCCCAATTACAAACACCTCAATCATCAGAACAACCGACAGAAAATACACTTGAAAATATTGCCATATTATTACCATTAACAGGTAGTCAACAAAAAGCGGGGTTAGCGGTTCAACAGGGCATTTTAGCTGCTTTTGATAATGACTCTAATCACAACCTGTTCTTTATTGATACCAATCAACTTGACTGGCAAAGTCTTGGTGATAATTTCACTCAACTTAAAATAGACCACATTATTGGTCCATTATTAAAAGCCAATGTAGAAACATTCTTAAATTCAAGTGCAGAACAAATACCACTTCAAATACCTACCTTGCTGTTAAATTTACCCTATCAACATTCACTTGCCGACACACAGTTTGCTTTGTCAATGCGTCCTGAAGATGAAGCAATACAAGCGGCAGCAACACTTAGCCAGCATAACTACCAAAATCCGATGGTAATAAGTCATAATGATAGAGTATCAAAACGAATTGCCATTGCGTTTAGAGAACAATGGCAATTATCTACTAATAATACTATTGATATTGTTTACTTCGACCAAGGTAAACAAATGCAGGCCAATTTAAAAGAAAGCCTTGATGTAAACACAAGTCAAACACGTATTAAACAGCTAAACGCACGCCTTAAGCATAATATTGAATCAGAACCTAGAAACCGCCGCGATATTGACATGATATATTTGGTAGGAAGTTCGGCACAAACACGCTTAATTAAACCTTACATTGATGTGAATATCAGCCCTTTTGCTGAAGTTATTCCTGTGTTCGCTAGCTCGCGTAGCCACAGTGATTTTAATGACAAAAATACAGCAAGTAGCATCAGTGACCTGCAAGGGTTAACTTTTACTCAAATTCCTTGGTTGCTTAATTCTAAACAACAAAACAAAAAGCTCAATAAACTCAGTGAGTCATTGTGGCCAATGCGAACCGACAGTTTGTCACGAATTTTTGCTATGGGTTATGACAGCTATCATTTATTAAGCAAGCTCACGTTAATGAAGCAAGCGCCTTATATTCGTCACTTTGGTCAAACAGGGGTATTAAAGTTAAGTAATAATAATATTCTCACCCGAAGCTTAATTTGGGGACAATATAAAAATAACAAGGTGATAGAAGTTGCTATGGACTAAGGCGCAAACAAGCTGTAATAAAGGAAAAGCCACAGAAGCATTTGCTCAACAATATTTAATGCAAAATGGTTTAACTTTTATTGACAAAAATGTACATTGCAGACAAGGTGAAATTGATCTTGTGATGAAAGATGGGCAAACATTCGTTTTTGTTGAAGTCAAATTCCGTAAAAATAACCACTTTGGTGGCGCAATTGCAGCTGTATCTCAAGCTAAACAAAATAAAATTAAACATTGTGTTGCATTTTTTCTCCATCAAGCCAACTTAAATGAATATAATACACCTTGTCGATTTGATGTTATCGCCTTAGAGGGGGATATTAATAATCCACAAATTACTTGGTTAAAAAATGCTTTTTAACCATTTTTAAGCTATTACTTTTAATCATGACTTTTGAATTTCCGCTTTAGAATCATAGAAAGTCATTGGAGTTATTTACCCTACATGCTAGAACAGATCCAAAATAATTTTACCGAAAGTATTCAAACACAAATAGCCGCAACAGAAGCTATTTCTGGTGCCATTGAGCAAGCAGGAATAATGATGGTGCAGTGCTTATTAGCAGGTAACAAAATGCTTGCTTGTGGTAACGGGGGGGCAGCTGGTCATGCACAACATTTTTGCTCTCAGTTATTAAATCGCTTTGAAGCTGAACGTCCTAGTTTACCCGCTATTTCATTAGTCTCTGGCAGTATTACAATTACTTCGGTAGCAAATGACTCTCAATATGATGAGCTATTTTCCAAACAAATTAGAGCATTAGGAAATAACGGTGATATTTTAGTGGCAATCTCTACCACCGGAAATTCACGCAACGTAATAAAAGCAGTTGAAAGTGCGGTTTCCCGTGATATGCCGATTATTGCTTTAACGGGGGCTGACGGTGGTGACATTGCTGGTTTATTAGGAGAAAATGATGTTGAAATTAGAGTACCCTCTTCTCGAACTGCACGTATCAATGAGGTACATTTAATTGTGCTCCATTGTTTGTGCGAAATTATTGATACGACTTTATTCCCTCATTCGGAGTCTTAACAACCCATGGCTATTTTTTCTAAAATAACACAAATCACATTGGCTAAATTTGTTGCAATTGTGCTTACCTTAAGTATTTTACAAGGCTGTGCCGCTGTTGCGGTGGTTGCAATTACAACGGGTGCGAGTATGGCGACTGACCGTCGAAGTATTGGTAACCAAATAGATGATCAAAGCATAGAAATTGAGGCTTATAATGAAATTACAAAAAACAAATCATTAAACGCCAATACTAATTTACATATTACCAGTGTTAATGGTTCAGTTTTAATTATTGGTCAAGCACCTTCAACATACCTTAAAGATCAAGCAATAAAAATTGTTAATAATATAAACGGTGTTGTTCGTATACATAATCAAATACGAATTGGTAACGTTACGTCGGTAACCACTCAAACCAACGATGTATGGTTAACCTCTAAAGTCAAAACAGCATTGTTTTCCAGTGATAAAGTGAATGGAAAAAACATTAAAGTAATTACTGAAAATGGCGAAGTTTTTTTAATGGGAATTGTATCGAAGAAAGAAGCTGATGCTGCGGTAAATATTACCCGCAACATCAGTGGTGTAAATAGAGTTTTTAAAGCGTTTGAATATTTAAGATAACGAATACCGTATCGAAGTACCGCCTACGCTATTTAATTACTTTCAAACTGGCCTTACTTTTACCCGATTTTTTATGACCTGATGTTTTATCACCCGATGACACACTAGTTAAGCTTGGTTTAGGCGTAGATTGAGGTTTCATATCAGCTTTATCGCCTTCTATTACCTCTATATCTTCATCACTAGGATGCTCAATTGGTAGAGACGTGCCAGCACCATTTTCTTTGGCATAAATAGCTGAAATTGCACCATAAGGCACTGTCATATGTTCAAGTTTACCACCAAAACGCGCACTAAACTCAATGGCATGTTCGCCTAAGGCTATACTTCCTACAGCAGTAGAAGCGATATTCAAGACTATTTGACCATCTTTTACGTATGACATTGGCACTAAAACACCATAAACACTCACATCAACCACAATGTAAGGTGTCAAATCATTGTCTGAAATCCAGTCATAAAAAGCCCCAACCAAATAGGGCTTATTAGAACTCATTTTGATGTCGGACGAATCAATCATTAATCTGAGTGTCCAAAACGTAATTCACGCTCAGCTTCAGTTAAAGACGCTTGGAATGACTCACGCTCAAATAAACGTAACATATACGTTTTAAGTTCTTTTGAACCTTGGCCCTCTAGCTCTATACCAAAAGCAGGTAAACGCCATAATAATGGAGCTAAATAACAGTCAACTAAACTGTATTCCTCACTCATAAAATATGGCGCTTCATTCAAAATAGGCGCAACACTCAATAAACTTTCTTTCAGCTCTTGACGTGCTTTTGCTGCTTCTTCAGCACTTCCCGTTAAAATAACATTAGCTAAACTATACCAATCATTTTCAATACGGTGCATCATTAAACGGCTACGACCGCGTGATACAGGGTAAACAGGCATCAATGGTGGATGTGGAAAACGCTCATCCAAATATTCAATAATAATCTTAGCTTCATATAAAGCTAATTCTCGGTCTATTAATGTTGGTACTGTTCCGTAGGGATTTAAGTCAATTAAGTCCTCTGGCAGGTTTGCCAGATCAACTAAATTAATATCAACACCAACGCCCTTTTCTGCCAATACTATACGTGTTTGATGACTATACATATCATCAGCATGCGAGAATAACGTCATTACTGAACGTTTATTTGCTGCTACGGCCATAGGGCCTCCTACTTTCTATAAAGAGTGTCTAAGAATTGCATTTCTTAAAACGGATAATGGGGGCACAAAGCCCCCAGTATTTTTATTGTAACTTTTACAAACTAACGGTAAAGGTTACTAATGTACGTCTTTCCAATATTCTTTCTTAAGGAAATAAGAAATAATAAAGAAAACAAACAAGAATATTAATACCTTCACGCCCATAGCTTCGCGATCAAGTTTACTTGGTTCACCAACATATTCTAAAAAGTTGGTTAAATCACGAACCACAATATCATATTCTTCTGCGGTTAAACTACCACCCATTGCTGGAGAGATATTACCATGTTCATCTATTGAACTAACACCTTGTAAGTCTTGTAACACATGCGGCATACCAACATCTTTAAATACTTTATTATTTACGCCAAAAGGACGTTTATCATCCATATAAAATGAACGTAAATAAGTATAAATCCAATCTGGGCTACGTAAACGTGCTTCCAAGGTTAAATCTGGTGGCGCAGTACCAAACCAACTAGCGGCCTCTTTCTTTGACATAGTATTGGTAATATGATCACCTGATTTTTCACCTGTGTACATATAATTTGCAACACCATCAGCTTCTTCAATACCTAAATCTTTAAAGGTACGATTATAACGTTGATATTGTAATTGGTGACAACCTAAACAATAGTTAATGTAAGTTTTAAAACCATTTCTTAATGATTCTTTATCGGTTAAATCATTATTGGCATGATCTAAATTTGCTCCACCTGATGCAGCAAGGGCAGACATAGACACAACAGTGACTAAACTAAAAGCTAGCGCCTTAATTAAATTTTTCATTAGTGTGAAACCCTCTCTGGTACTGGCTTACATTTTTCATTCTTAGAATAAAACCAAAGTGCAACGAAGAATCCGAAATAACCAAATGTAGCAATAGTACCAATTAAGTTAGCCGTTGGTGTTGCAGGTAAAGTTCCTAAAACACCTAAAACAATAAAACATACTGAGAACTGAATTAGGTTAAGTAAATGTAGCTTAGAGCGGAATTTAACTGATTTCACTACACCACGGTCAAACCACGGCACAAGGAAAAGCACGATAATGGCAGAGAACATACCAATAGCGCCTAACAGCTTGTCTGGGATAACACGTAAAATAGTATAGAAAGGACCAAAGTACCACACTGGAGCAATATGCTCTGGTGTTTTCAAACCGTTAGCAGGCTCAAAGTTTGGCGCTTCCATAAAGTAACCGCCACCTTCAGGTGCAAAAAACATCACCCAACAGAATAAAATTAAGAAACCAGCAACACCCATAATATCTTTTACTGAGTAGTAAGGGTGGAAAGGTATTGCATCAACAATGTCGTATTTGTCAGTATACTGTTTGTGAAATTTAAATTTACTTTGATCTTCTGGCTTAACACTGCCTTTAGGTTTCTTAACGTCGGTGCCTTCTGGGTTATTTGAACCGACTTCGTGCAGGGCTAAAATATGTAAAAATACAAGAATAACTAACACTAATGGCATCGCAATAACGTGTAAAGCAAAGAAGCGATTAAGTGTTGCTCCTGAAATAACATAATCACCACGAATCCATAGCGTTAAGTCATCACCAATAACAGGAATAGCGCCAAACAAGGAGATAATTACTTGTGCCCCCCAGTACGACATATTGCCCCAAGGTAATAAATAGCCCATAAATGCTTCAGCCATTAATACCAAGAAGATCAACATTCCGAAGATCCATAATAATTCACGTGGTTTTTGATACGAGCCGTACATTAAGCCACGCATCATGTGAAGGTAAACCACAATAAAGAAAGCAGAAGCGCCCGTTGAATGCATATAGCGTAACAACCAACCGTAATCAACATCACGCATGATATATTCAACACTGGCAAATGCACCATCACCTGATGGCTCATAACTCATGGTTAACCACACACCAGTTAAAATTTGGTTTACCAGTACTAACATGGCTAATGAGCCAAAAAAGTACCAAAAGTTAAAGTTTTTTGGGGCTGGATATTGTGCCAAATGCTTATTCCAAGCATCGGTTAAGGGTAATCGTTTATCCATCCAAGCCATAAAGTTTGCTAACATTATGCTTCTCCTTTACTTTCATCTGGGCCAACACCGATTAACAAAGTGTTTTCACTAGTAAACGAATGCTCAGGAACCATCAAGTTTAATGGTGCAGGAACCCCTTGAAATACACGACCAGCCATATCAAATTTACTACCATGACATGGACAGAAGAACCCTTGGCTTACACCTTCAACAAATTGATCAAAGTCACCGTTATGATGAGTTGGTGCACAACCTAAGTGAGTACAAACACCTAATGCAACTAAAAATTCAGGCTTAATTGAACGGTAAGCATTGGTTGCATAGCTTGGTTGCTGTGCTTTTTCAGAATTAGGATCACGTAATTGGTCATCAACCTTACTTAAATTGTTGACTGTTTCTTCGGTACGCCTAACGACATAAACAGGTTTACCTCGCCATTCTGCGCGGATTAATTGACCAGGCTCTATTTTACCTACATTGACTTCTACTGGAGCACCCGCAGCTTTCGCGCGAGCACTTGGGTTCCAGGAACCAATGAAAGGCACAGCCACACCGACAACGCCAGCACCACCAACAACGGCAGTAGCCGCAGTTAAGAAGCGTCGACGGCCGTTATTTACAGGCACATTGCTCATTCACACTCTCCAAATCACATTGATGATCAAACAATTATTATTAGCTTTATTGCTTATAAATTACGTTAATAAAATAAACACAGCCTTATTTTTGTTTGATCAAACTTATACCAAGCGGTATATCGACAAAAATTTTTACGATCATAAAGAAATAGGTCATTTTTTACAAGGTAAAAAGTCAGCTAAGTGCTGTAAAAATCGAAAAAAACTGAAATAACAATAGAAAGTTACACTGCAATACATTAATCAAAATAACCATTATTTCTAAGCAACATTGTTTCAGGAATAACAAATAATTTCGTGATAAATGTAACAAATTGATTCTAATGTGAATTTAGCTATTTTTTAATATTATGACTTAATAATGCGTGGTTTATATCTCGTTACGCCCTATTGGCAACACCATTTTAAATTTTACACATAAAAAAACCGACACAAGGTCGGTTTTTTGTATTCGTATAATATAACGAATATAGTTGAATTCTAAATATTCTGGATTTAGACAAAGCCGTCAAATTGTGAGCCCCTGAACTTAGGTATTCTAAGTGACTGGGGCAAACAATACAGACAATGACGTATAAATTCTGAATATAACGAATTTTAACGTTTTGAGAATTGTGGTTTCTTACGTGCTTTATGTAAGCCCACTTTCTTACGTTCAACTTTACGTGCATCACGAGTAACAAAACCTGCATGACGTAAGCTAGAGCGTAATGTTTCATCAAACTCCATTAACGCACGAGTAATACCGTGACGAATCGCGCCCGCTTGACCAGAAATACCACCGCCTACTACAGAGATGTTAAAGTCAAACTTTTCTAACATTTCAACTAACTCTAACGGTTGACGAACAACCATACGAGCTGTTTCACGTCCGAAATACTCAGAAATGTCACGTTTGTTAATTGTGATTGCACCGTTACCAGCTTTCATGAACACACGAGCAGTTGAGCTCTTGCGACGACCAGTACCGTAATATTGATTATCAGCCATTGCTTACAGCTCCAAAAGTTGTGGTTGTTGTGCAGTATGCGCGTGCTCAGCACCAGCATACACTTTTAATTTGCGGAACATTTCGCGACCTAAAGGACCTTTAGGTAACATGCCTTTCACTGCAAATTCAAGAACACGTTCTGGTGCTTTTTCAATTAGCTTTTCAAAGCTAATTTGTTTAAGACCACCAGGGAATTCAGTATGCGAATAGTAAATTTTACCTTTCGCTTTATTACCAGTTACACGTACTTTCTCAGCATTAATAACAACGATATAATCGCCTGTGTCAACATGAGGAGTATATTCTGGTTTATGCTTACCGCGTAAACGGCTTGCAATTTCAGTAGCGATACGACCTAAAGTTTTATCTTCGGCGTCCACTAAGAACCATTCGCGTTGTACGCTTGCTGGTTTAGCTACAAAAGTTTTCATTAAAAAACCCAAATTAAAAAATGTTACTTAAATGATAAATCAAACACACGCTTACCATATATCTGTTTTATCGGTTAATAATAGACCACGCAATTACCCCTTCGAGTATCGAGCCTAACGCCTTCAAAAAATACCCATTTAATAAACAAGCTAGGCAATAAAACCCCGCTTATTCAGAGAAACAGACCATTAAAAAGACAGTTTGTAACGTAGGGAGCGCGGATTATACAGAATTGTTAAGGGAAGATCACGCCCATTTTGATTATTTTTTTATCTGTTTTAATTAGTTAACCACCTTATTTCACTAAAAATTCACTAAAAAAACAGCAATTGATTCATTTTAAAGACAAAGTTGGCATTTTGTTGAACATTATTCTTTACAACTTAATTAACTTAGTTATATTTAATACAGCTTTTTGTGTTGATTTATTCACACGGTGCTAAATTAGCCTTCAACAAGCCAACATTTAGTCGTGGATAGCGAAGATATCAGTAATAATCAGCTCTAGGTTTAACCGCCAAAAAGTTAACCTAATGTTAATTACCAACCAAATTGTTAACTAAAACTAATGCTTTGGTAAAAAAGTAATCAACACAGGATTAAATATAAATTAAAAGCAAAAAAAAGCGCGCCATTATTTTACATTTATAAAAATATGTCGCATATTAACTGCAGCCCCCGTAGAAATTAATGGAATTATTACTATGAAAAATATTACTATGAAAAATTTAAACGCAATGAACAAAATGACAAACAAAGCCCAAAAAGGTTTCACTCTAATTGAATTGATGATCGTTGTTGCGATTATCGGTATTCTCGCTGCCGTGGCATTGCCTGCGTATCAAACTTATACAGCTCGTGCTGCATTTTCAGAAGTTACTTCAGCTGCAGGAGGTTTAAAAACCGCAATTGAAGTGTGTGGTCAAGTTAATAATGGTTTGGCTACATGTGATACAACAGACAATGATAACATTTCAGCCCTACAAACAGGTGCAGCTGTAGGTGCTAATGTCGCTTCGGTAGTAGTTACGGATGATACAGCAGTGATTACAGTAACTGCGGGAACTAATAGTGGTTTAAATGGAGAAACTTATATATTAACTCCTGCAATGAATAATGGTGCTGTTACGTGGACATTTGCAGGAACCTGTCAAGCTGCCGGTTACTGCTAAAGTTTTATGAACTAAATGTCTCCTTGCACACTAAAAGCTCCTACGGGAGCTTTTTTATTCCACCTTAAAAAATAAATCAAACTCTACCCTATTCTTAATAAAACTTTTGTGCTTTAGGTTAAAATTAAGTTACACTAAAATTTGATGTATTCATTGAATTTATTCAAAAGGTTATCTACCAAAAGTTATGAAAGGCAACCACCAGCAATCAAGTGTTTTATCCGCATTAGCTAATGAGCAGCTCATTCCGCTTGAAAACGTCGATAGTATTTTTAGTGATTTTACTGGCAAGAACAAACCCTTTATTCGTTATTTAGTCGATGACAAAAAACTAGATGGCAAAAAAATTGCCGCTATTTTATCTCATAAGTTTGGTTACCCTTATATACAATTAGCACGTTTTGATACCACCTTAGTACCTGAAGGGGTACGCAATGAAAAACTCATTCACAAACATAATGCCTTGCCCTTATTTTTACGGGGTAAAGTGTTGTTTGTTGCCATGTCTGACCCAACAAACCTTGATGCCTTAGAAGAAATTCAATTTAACACGGGCTACAGTACCGAGTTAATATTAACAGATGAGTTAGGCTTACAAACCTGTATTGAAAAAGTACTTGAAGATGAAAGCACTGCCCTTGATATAACAGATATTGATTCCGATGAATTATCGGGCTTAGATGTACAAGAAGAAAAAGACAATGACGACAACAACACTGGCAATGGCGAAGATGATGCCCCCATTGTTGTTTTTATTAATAAAATTTTATTAGATGCTATCAAAAAAGGTGCGTCAGATTTACATTTTGAGCCTTATGAACACTCGTTTCGGATTCGTTTTCGTATTGACGGTATATTAACCGAAATTGCCCGTCCACCCGTGTCGTTATCTTCACGTATGTCTGCCCGCCTTAAAGTTATGTCGAAGCTTGACATTGCTGAGCGCAGAGTACCGCAAGATGGCCGAATAAAACTAGCCTTGTCGAAGAAAAAATCTATAGATTTTCGGGTAAGTACCTTACCTACCATGTGGGGCGAAAAAATAGTAATGCGTATTCTTGATTCGTCTAGCGCTATGTTAGGTATTGATATGCTAGGCTACGAGCCTGAACAAAAAAAAATATACATGGAGGCACTTGAACAACCCCAAGGCATGATATTAGTAACAGGGCCAACGGGTTCAGGTAAAACCGTGTCGTTATATACAGGTTTAAACATTCTTAATACTGAAGAACGCAATATTTCAACGGCAGAAGATCCTGTAGAAATTAATTTAGAGGGTATTAACCAAGTTCAAATTAACAATCGCGCTGGCTTAACTTTTCCTAGTGCTTTACGTTCTTTTTTACGCCAAGATCCCGACATTGTCATGGTGGGTGAAATTCGTGACTTAGAAACCGCAGAAATCGCAATAAAAGCCGCACAAACAGGGCATTTGGTATTGTCTACCTTACATACCAATTCGGCTGCTGAAACACTGACCCGACTATTAAATATGGGTGTGCCCTCATACAACGTGGCTAGCTCTGTTACTATTATTATTGCTCAACGTTTAGCTAGGCGTTTATGCCCTCACTGTAAAATTCCAGAAGAGTTATCCGAACTACAATTAGCAGAACAAGGCTTTCCTGTTGATAAACTTGCTGAGATCAAGCTATTTAAACCCGTGGGTTGCGCTCAATGTACGGGTGGTTACAAGGGACGAGTTGGTATTTATGAAGTAATTAAAATTAGCCCTGAAATTTCATCCATTATCATGGAAGGCGGTAACTCATTAGATATTGCCAAACAATGCCAAAAAGAAGGCTATAACAATTTACGGCAATCAGGGTTACAAAAAGCAATGAATGGCATGACCAGTCTTGCAGAAATAAACCGTGTAACCAGCGGATAGCTGGCTTATTGTATATTAAAAGGAATCGCGTTGACTTTATTTTAATTTTATATAAATAAATTTAACACGAGTAAATGTAGTGTAAAACCTTCTCTCTACATAATTAATGGGTAATAGGTAATTTTATGGCAACAGCAGTCGCAAAAAAAAAGGCCCCTAAAGTAAAAGCATTAGATGTTTTTACTTGGCAAGGCGTAAACCGTAAAGGAAAAAAAATTAACGGTGAACTGTCAGCAAACAATATTATTGAATTGAAAGCACAACTGCGTAAGCAGGGTATTACCCCCAGTAAAGTAAAGAGAAAAGCTAAGCCTTTATTTGGTCTAGGCGGTGATAAAGCCATTACTCCTGCAGATATTGCTGTTATCTCTCGACAAATTGCCACCATGCTAGGGGCAGGTGTTCCTTTAGTACAAACCATTGAAATGATAGGTAAAGGCCATAGCAATGGTAATATGCAAAAATTATTAGCTACAATAGGTAACAAACTGTCTTCGGGTATTCCTTTGTCTGATTGTTTACGCGACCACCCTAGACATTTTGATGATCTTTACTGTGACTTAGTGGCTTCCGGTGAGCAATCAGGTTCGTTAGAAACCATTTATGACCGTATTGCAACCTACAAAGAAAAAGCGGAAGCCTTAAAAGCTAAAATAAAAAAGGCCATGACGTATCCTATTGCTGTTTTAGTGATTGCTGCCGTTGTTACCTCCATATTATTAATTTTTGTAGTACCTGTTTTTCAAGAAATTTTTGCTAGCTTTGGTGCTGAGTTACCAGGCTTTACCTTATTTGTAGTGGGTATTTCAGACTTTATGGTTGCCTATTGGCACTTGGGCTTAGGAGCGGTATTTGCTTTTATTTTTTTATTCAAACGAGCACATCGCAATAGCCAAAAATTACGCGATCAAGTAGACCGAAACATTTTAAAACTGCCCGTTATTGGTGATTTACTCGAAAAGGCAGCGGTTGCTCGTTATGCCAGAACCCTGTCAACCACCTTTGCTGCTGGTGTACCGTTAATAGACGCTCTAGATTCTGCAGCAGGCGCTGCGGGTAATGCGGTATTTCGTGATGCTATTTTAGATGTTAGGGCAGAAGTAACCTCAGGTATGCAAATGAACCTTGCTATGCGTAACTGTAGTATTTTCCCAGACATGGTTATTCAAATGGTTGCCATTGGTGAAGAGTCTGGTGCGGTTGATGATATGCTATCAAAGGTTGCCAATGTTTACGAAGCTGAAGTAGATAATGCCGTTGATAATTTAACGGCTTTATTAGAACCCATGATAATGGCCGTGCTAGGTGTTGTAATTGGTGGATTGATTATTGCCATGTATTTGCCTATTTTCCAAATTGGTATGGTTGTGTAAGCAAGATTTTAACCACTTATTAAGTGTTTACTTATGTATATTTTCAGTCAAAAACTACGAGCTTTTTATGTTTGAGCAAACCTTACTATTCTTTCAACAGTCGCCTATAGCCTTCGGTATTAGCATTGTCATTTTTTCATTGATAATAGGTAGCTTTTTGAATGTAGTTGTCTATCGTTTACCCAAAATAATGCACAATACTTGGTATAGCGACTGTCGAGAATTTTTAGCGGATGAATTAACCAATGTACCCGCAAAAAAAATAGCGCCACTGACCTTATCTGTTCCTAACTCAACTTGCCCCAAATGTGGTCATAAAATACGCTTTTATGAAAATATTCCCGTTATCAGTTGGCTGTTTTTAGCGGGTAAATGTAGCCAATGTAAAAACAAAATTTCAATTCGTTATCCTGTTGTAGAGATGGCAACCGCACTATTAAGCTTAGTAGTAGCCTTACAGTGGGGAGTTTCAATAGAAACCCTATTATTGCTTATACTAACTTGGGGGTTAATTTGTTTAACCTTAATCGATTTTGATCACATGCTATTACCCGATCAAATTGTTATGCCGCTACTTTGGCTTGGCTTACTTGCGAATTTGCAAGGCACATTTGTGCCCCTTCAAGATGCCGTGATTGGCGCTGTGGTAGGTTACATGAGCTTATTTTGCGTATTTTGGCTATTTAAATTATTAACGGGTAAAGAGGGAATGGGCTTTGGCGATTTCAAACTTTTTGCTCTATTTGGCGCTTGGATTGGTTGGCAATTGCTACCGATACTGATATTAATGGCCTCTGTTGTGGGTGCTGTAGTGGGTATTTCGTTAGTTTTATTTAAAAAACATCAACGTGAACAGGCAATTCCCTTTGGTCCCTATTTAGCGGTTGCAGGCTGGATAACATTACTATGGGGTAATGAAATTTGGTCTTGGTATTTACTGCAAATAACGTAAATTTTAAGAAAAAGAAAAAGAAAAATATGACTGATTATATTATTGGCCTCACAGGCGGTATCGGCTCAGGAAAAACAACAGTTACAAATATTTTTGCCACCTATGGTATAGATATTATTGATGCGGATATTATTGCCCGCAATGTTGTACAAAAAGGAAGCCCAGCTCTACACTCAATAAGTGAGCACTTTGGCGCCAACTTCATTCAGTCAGATGGTACATTAGATAGAGCCTTACTACGCCAAAAAATATTCAGTGATAACAATGAAAAAACTTGGCTAAATAATCTATTACACCCACTAATACGAGAAGAAATCACCGCTAAAGTAAAGCAGTCTAATAGCCCTTATTGTATTATTGTTGCCCCATTACTTATTGAAAATAATTTAACGTCTTTGGTTAATCGGGTGTTAGTTATTGATGTAAAGGAGTCGACTCAACTATCGCGTACAACAGCTCGAGATAGTAATTCAATCAATCAAGTGAAAGCTATTATGAATAGTCAAGTATCAAGAAAAATCAGACAATCACACGCTGATGATTTATTAAATAATGATGATTGCACTCTAGACAGTTTAAAACAAACAGTTAAGCAACTACACCAAAACTATTTGTTATTAGCTGAAGAAAGTTCAAAAAATAGATAAAATAAACCTGTACATAAGGTAATAAACAAAAAACAATCAAAAAAGAATTCGCCATTTCAATTATCTATGAATAATATGCTATGGTTACTATGTTCAACTAACGACGCTCAACTAACGACATCATAATTTAAACATTTGTAATACTTTGCATGACAACAATATTGTATGAACACCCTCTCAATGAACGTATTCGTAACTACCTAAAGCTTGAGCAATTATTTAAGCAAGTTGACGGCTGTAAGGTTTCAGATATTCTTGTTAATCATCAAGTTTTTTTTAGTGCTTTGTTCGCCATTATTGATACCCTCGAACGTACCGACTTACGAGGCGATTTAATTAAAGATTTAGAGAAGTTACAACATAATCTTGTTGTTTGGTCTCAAGCACCAAATATAGATACAACGGCTCTTGAAGACAACCTACGTGAAACTGTTGCTCTTGTTAGTCAACTTAGAGTTAACAGCCAAACATGGTCGCAATTAAAAGAAAACATGTTGCTTGCGAGTTTAAAACAGCGTTTCGCTATTCAAGGGGGAAATTCCAGCTTTGATTTACCTCAATTACAATTTTGGTTACATCAACCCAGTGATCATATAGCTAAAGATATTAAACAATGGCTATCGTTGCTTATCAACATAAAGCAGTCATTGGCCTTAGTGCTAAAATTTGTTCGACAGCGGTCAGAGTTTGAATGCATTGAAACTGAAAGCGGTTTCTATCAAGACAGTGGAGAAGGGGTAATTTTGCTACGCATAAAAATTGCACAAAGTGCGCAATATTTCCCGACCATCAGTGGCAATAAATTTCGTTATTCTATTCGTTTTATGTTGCCATGCGAACAACAAGGTAGGCGCTATTCAAACCAAGCGACAACATTTTCATTAGCACGATGTTGAAGTTGCTATAACAAGATAACGCTTATAGTATTAATTAACGTATAATCTAACAATTAACTCATCACTAACTTAGTAAAATATATTATGACCTTAAAAGTTTCCTGTCCTAACTGTAGCAAAGAAGTTATTTGGCAGCCCAGTAGTACATTTCGTCCCTTTTGTAGTAAACGCTGTCAGTTAATTGATTTAGGTGAGTGGGCAGAAGAAAATCATAAAATTAGCCAAAGTATTCAAGGTGAAACTCCCTTAACTGAAGAAATGCTTGATGCGATGGAAGATGAGTTTATTTTAAATAATAAGTTTTTTGTTGAACCAGAATAAAGAGCTCGAGTTAAGCGTTAACAGTTAAGAGTTAAGAGTTAAGAGTTAAGAGTTTTTCAATAATAACGTCATTTGCTTTAGGAAAGTCGAGCTTTTGTAACTCATCAAGCGAGAACCAACCTTCTCCTTGCCCTTCTTGTGCTGATGGCTCACCAATATAATTATCGACAATAAAAATCTCTAAAGAAACTTTTTTATCTGTGCCATTGTCTTGTGAATACGTATGATTAACAACCATTAACGGCTGACACGATAACACATCTATATTTATTTCTTCTTTTAGCTCTCTAGCAAGTGCTTGAGCAACACTTTCATTTTCTTCTACCTTACCCCCTGGAAACTCCCATTTTCCACCTTGATGAGCATCTACAAGCCGCTTAGTGAGAAAGTATTGCGTTTCAGTTGATTCGTTGATTGAGGTAATAACGCCAACAGCAACATGAATTGTTTTGGTCATAAGAAGAAACGTACTAGGTAAAAGGGTGGGTTATAAAAATATCTACAATGTGAATAATTTACCGCAAGTGAATAATTGCAAACGACATCGTCGCAAATTATCCACTCACGGTTTAAGGCTTGCCTGAACAGTCTCTTTATTTCAATTTACCATGACACTGTTTATATTTTTTACCTGAACCACATGGGCAAGGCTCGTTACGTCCTACACGCGGCATTTGCGGCTTAGTTTCTAAACTATCTGCACTTTGGTGCTGAAATTCAGCTGGTACTTCTGCTTTTCTATGCTGTTCTTCTACAGCTTCAACATCAGACTCCGCTTGAATTTGCACTTTAGACAATATTCCCACAACGTCATATTTTAAGTTATCTAACATTTCTGTAAACAATTCAAAAGATTCACGTTTATACTCTTGTTTAGGGTTTTTCTGAGCATGTGCACGTAAACCAATACCTTGACGTAAATGATCCATTGCCGCTAAATGCTCCTTCCAGTGAGAATCTAAACTTTGTAGCATCACTGCTTTTTCAAATTGGCGAAGCACGTCAGCACCCACAACTTTTTCTTTATCTTTGTAGGTTTGGTCAAATTCAGCAACAATTCTTTCACGTAAGTCTTGTTCGTGTAGTTTTTTATCTTCATCGAGCCATTGAGCAATAGGCAAGTTCGTATTAAATTCCCCTTTAAGCTGCTCTTCTAAGCCTGCAACGTCCCACATTTCAACTAATGACTGCGACGGAATATGCTGACTTATCACACTATTAATAACATCACCTCGGATATTATCAATCACTTCACCAATATCAGGTTCATCAAGTAGTTCATTTCGCTGCTCGTAAATAACACCGCGCTGATCATTAGCAACATCGTCATATTCTAATAACTGTTTACGCATATCAAAATTGCGTCCCTCAACTTTGCGTTGAGCATTTTCTATACTACGTGTTACCCAAGGGTGTTCAATTGCCTCTCCGTGTTCCATTCCTAATTTACGCATCATGTTTGAAATACGTTCTGAGGCGAAAATACGCATTAGCGAATCTTCCATTGAAAGATAAAAACGTGTTGCCCCTGGGTCACCTTGACGGCCTGAACGACCACGTAATTGGTTATCAATTCGGCGAGACTCATGACGCTCAGTCGCTATAATTTTTAAACCGCCCAATTCAAGCACACGTTCATGATCAATTTTCCATTGAGCTTTTAATTTTTCAATCTGCTCTTCGGTTGGTTGTTTATTCCCTTTAGCTAAGTCATCAATTGCAGCATTCAAATTACCACCCAGCACAATATCAGTACCACGACCTGCCATATTGGTAGCAATAGTTACCGCAAACTCTTTACCTGCATCAGCAACAATTTCAGCTTCTTGAGCATGAAACTTAGCATTTAATACTTTGTGTTTTATTTTTTCTTTCTTTAAAAGGTTCGATAAAAATTCTGAAGTTTCAATTGAGATAGTACCAACTAACACTGGTTGACCGCGTTTTACGCAGTCTTTAATATCTTCTAAAATAGCTTCAAACTTTTCTTCAGCCGTTAAGTAAATCAAATCAGACATATCGTTACGAATCATAGGACGATGCGTTGGAACAATAACGGTTTCTAACCCATAAATATGCTGAAATTCGAAAGCTTCGGTATCTGCGGTACCTGTCATGCCTGACAATTTGTCATAAATTCGGAAGAAGTTTTGAAAGGTGATAGAAGCAAGCGTTTGGTTTTCATTTTGAATTCTTACGCCTTCTTTTGCCTCAACAGCTTGGTGTAATCCTTCAGACCAACGACGGCCTTCCATTGTACGACCTGTGTGTTCGTCAACAATAATTATTTCATCATTTTTTACTATATAGTCAACATCTTTTTGGAATAGTTTATGAGCGCGTAATGCCGCCATAACATGATGTAACAAGGTGATATTCGAAGCAGAAAATAAAGTATCACCTTCTTGCAACAAGCCTTTTTCGCACATGATTTCCTCAATGCGAATTTGACCACGTTCTGTTAAATAAATTTGTTTGGCTTTTTCATCAATAGTGAAGTCACCTTCAACAAAACCTTCTGACTGACCTGTATCTTCGTCTTTATCTTCTTCACTTTGTACTTCAAGCACTGGCACAATGGTATTGATACTTTTGTACAGTTCAGAGCTGTCTTCCGCTTGCCCAGAAATAATGAGCGGTGTACGCGCTTCATCAATTAGAATTGAATCCACTTCATCAATAATAGCAAAACTTAGTTTCTTCTGAGTACGCTCTTCTGGTGAAAACACCATGTTGTCACGTAAATAATCAAACCCAAATTCGTTATTGGTGCCATACGTAACATCGGCTTGGTAAGCAGCCTGCTTGTTTTGCGGCGCCATGCCAGCAATATTACAACCGACCGTTAAACCTAAAAATTCAAATAATGGTCGACTCCAATCTGCATCACGAGTAGCAAGATAATCATTCACGGTTATCACATGAACACCATTACCTGTTAGCGCATTTAAATAAGAGGGTAATGATGCGGTTAAGGTTTTACCTTCACCAGTACGCATTTCAGCAATTTTACCGTCGTTTAATACCATGCCACCTATCATTTGCACATCAAAGTGACGCATACCAAAAACGCGTTTACTCGCTTCTCGTACCACAGCGAATGCTTCAGGAAGAATGCTATTTAACGTTTCACCGTTACTCAAACGTTCTTTAAATTCACTTGTTTTTGCCTTTAACTCTTCATCGCTCAGTGCTTCAAGGATTGGCTCTAGGGCGTTAATTTTTTTTACTTCTTTGGTCATTTGCTTGATTAGTCTATCGTTTCGGCTACCAAACATTTTTGTTAACAATTTTACAAACATCTTATTAAACCATTTTGTGAAATTTAGTGTTCTACCTAAGCGAGTACACTAAGTGATTAATTATTATTGTAGTTTTTTCGCAGCAAGCGTGCGCTCTACACCTATTCTGATTACTTGGCTTTGCGATAAACAAATTTAAGCGGGTTAATTTGTTTATTATTATGCAAAATTTCATAATGAACATGCGGCCCAGTTGAGCGCCCGGTACTGCCCATTTTTGCTATTGTTTGTCCTTTAGTTACTACATCTCCCACTTTCACAAGTAATTTTTTATTATGCCCATAACGTGTTTTTAATCCGTCACCATGATTAATTTCAATTAATTGGCCATAACCGTATCTTTCATCTGACCAAGTAACAATGCCTGAGGCTGTCGCTATGATATCGCCATCCTCTTTGCCAGCAAAATCAATACCTTTATGCATTGTAGGCCGACCATTGAAAGGGTCTTTACGCACACCAAAGTAAGAAGACAACCAACCTTTGGTAATAGGGCGACCAGATAAATAACGTGTGTTTTCTATATGGTGACCTAATGTCAAAGATTCAAGCATTTGCAATTTATTTTCTTCATAGTTAAGTGAATTTTCTAACTGCGAGATTTCAGCCAGTAGTTGAGCAAAAGATTTTTTACTCATTTCGCTTGTGCTTGATGAAGGGCCACCACTCGGTGGAAGCATAGAAAAATTAAATTCTTGTTCAGGTATTTTTGCAGTATCAGCTAATCGTTCGCCTAACGCATTTAACCGTAAAACATGGCTCTGTAATTCTGCTAATTTTATTGTTAGGGCGGTGATTTGCTTATTTTCAATATCAGTTTGTATTGAGAGTGGGTCTTTAGTTTCGATAAGATTATTATGCAAGTCGGCTGTTCGGCTTGTAAAGTATTCTGCTGTACCTGTAGGTTTTTCACCCATTGAAAACAGCAAATAAATAATCCCTCCTGATATTAAAGAAAAGATAAAAACTGCAGAAAGCCAATGCAGCTTATTTAAGCGCATTGAAAATCTTACATTCTTTCCACGGTACAGTAGTGTTAAACTCATATATAATTCTAGTTAAGGTTATTATTGACGGTACCCATATGGCACGCAGACCTAAAATGCCCAAAGATATGTCGACACTTTTTAATTCAACGACAGGCACTTTGGCACAAATTCAATCAAAAACCAACTCTTTGAATTTGTTGTCGGACATTGTACGACAAATATGCCCTGACCTGCCAGAAGATGCGTTCAATATTGCTAATTTTGTGAAAACAACCCTCATAATTGAAGTAAAATCACCCGTTTGGGGGCAAAGGTTGCAGTTTGAACGTAATATTATCTGTAAAGCGTTGGTCAAACAAACCCAAGGCCAATTTTCACAAATAGAAATTAAAGTGAACCCCCAGGGACATAGAAAAACACCTAACCAACAAACTTATAATGCAAATAACATCGCATCTACCGCTATGTCTTCACAAAACACGATGCAAAAGCGGGGGTCTATTCAACAAATTTCCAATAAAACTGCAACACAGTTATTAGAGATCGCAAAAAACGCTCCTCTAGGTTTAAAACAAAAATTAGAAAAACTTGCTGCTAATGCCTTTCGCGATGAACGTTAAAAATTAAAAAAACCGAGACAATGCTCGGTTTTTATTAGATGACGTCTATCATTACAAAGATTGTAAACTAAAAAGCCGCAGCGTTAATTTCTTGATATTCAATGGGTGATGTTAACTTATCATCTTCATAAGTCACCCATTCCCAAGCATCCTCTTGTTTAAATACTTCTCTAAGTAGCATATTATTCAAGCCATGACCTGATTTAAAGGCATTTAATTCACCTAAAATGCTAGCACTTCCCATGTAAAGATCACCAATAGCATCTAAAATTTTATGTTTCACAAATTCATCATCATAACGCAACTCATTTTTATTTAGCATACGATATTCATCTAATACAATTGCATTTTCCAAACTACCGCCTAATGCGAGATTATGAGAACGGAGAAACTCAATATCTTTCATAAAACCAAAAGTACGGGCACGGCTAATTTCTTTGATGAATGAACAACTAGAAAAGTCCATGCTCATGGTTTGGCAGGTGTTGGCAATCACAGGATGATTAAATTCAATGGAAAAATTTACTCTAAAGCCTTCAAAAGGAAGCAGTTCAGCCCATTTATCACCCTCTTCAACACGTATTGCTTTTTTAATTCGAATAAATCGCTTAGCCGCATTTTGTGTTTCAATCCCTACTGATTGAATTAGGTATACGAAAGGCAGTGCGCTACCATCCATAATAGGAATTTCAGGTGCATCCACATCAATGATTAGGTTATCAATACCTAAACCAGCAACAGCAGACAATAAATGTTCAACCGTAGATACTTTTATTTGTTGTTCATTTACTAAACAAGTACACAAAGTAGTTTCACCCACAGCTTCAGGTGTCGCTTTAATATCAACTACAGGGTCAAGGTCAACACGGCGAAATATAATACCTGTATTGGCTGGTGCAGGACGGAGAGTGACCTGTACCTTTTCACCTTTATGCAAACCAACTCCGACAGTTGATACGCTTGTTTTTAGTGTACGTTGTTTAATCATACAACCTCGCTTGCTTACTTCGTTTTTTGCTTAAGATCTAATTACCTAGAGAAATAGAACTTAAAATATAACTTGATTTTTTTATATAAAACCAGTTTTCTTAAAGTTTATTTCCTAAAAACCAATAGCACAGATTAGACCACTTTTTAAGTGGGCGGCATAATATAACAAAAATAGGCAACTAATTCAATTTGCTGTTTATATTTTGTTGGTGCTCTGGTATCAATACACTGAATACTACAACCTATGACTAGTCTGCTTGCTTTCGCAAAAATGCAGGTATGTCTAAATAATTATCCAAATCCGTATGAGTAACTTTTTGAACATTGCTGTCTGTCATGGCAATAGATTCAGTATTTATTTCAGCTTGTGGCGCAGCAGCTGATGTATAATCTGAACCGACAACGCGTTGCTCTACTATAGGTGTTGGATTAACTAAAGTAATGTCAGGCTTGCCTTCAGCGCCAATACCCGTTGCAACCACAGTAACGCGAAGCTCTTCTGTCATTTCAGGGTCAATTACAGCACCAACAACAACCGTTGCATTTTCACTTGCGAATGCTTTAACAGCATTACCAACCGTTTCAAATTCATCAATACTGATATCCATACCCGCGGTAATGTTTACTAAAATGCCACGAGCACCCGCTAAATCAACGTCTTCTAGTAGTGGGCTAGAAATAGCCGCTTCAGCAGCTTCTTCTGCTCTATCTGGGCCTGATGCGATGCCAGAACCCATCATAGCAGTTCCCATCTCTGACATAACTGTACGTACATCAGCAAAATCAACATTGATTAAACCTGGACGAGTTATTAATTCAGCAATACCTTGTACAGCACCTAATAAAACATTGTTTGCCGCTTTAAATGCGTCTAATAAGCTTGTTCCTGGCCCTAATACTTTCAATAATTTTTCATTAGGTATGGTGATCAATGAGTCAACGCTTTTGGCCAGTGCCTCTATGCCCTGCTCTGCGTAATTCATACGCTTTTTACCTTCAAATGGGAAGGGTTTAGTCACAACAGCAACCGTTAATATACCCATTTCTTTCGCAATTTCAGCAACCACTGGCGCTGCACCAGTACCTGTACCACCGCCCATACCTGCGGCGATAAACACCATGTCTGCCCCTTTTAAGGTTTCCATGATTTTATCACGATCTTCTTCAGCCGCTTCACGACCAATATTAGGATTAGCACCTGCCCCTAAACCTTTAGTAACATCGGCACCTAATTGTAAAGTTACATTGGCTGATGAATTACGTAATGCCTGCGAATCTGTATTCGCCGTTGTAAACTCAACCCCCTCAATCGTTTGGCATACCATATGCTCAACAGCATTACCGCCGCCGCCACCAATACCAATGACTTTAATCACCGCTTCTTCGTTATGATCTTCCATCAATTCAAACATTTTTCTCTCTCCGTTTTTTACTAAATTTGTCAGAATAAGCTCTGACCTACAAAACAACTATTATCTGCTCATTCAACCTGTGATTGTTTACTAAGCGTATAATAAAGTTGCAAATTTATATCAACTAAAATTCACCTTTAAACCAAGCACTAAAACGTGCCCATAAACCTGTAACACCTTCGGGTTTACTTTTCTCTTTTAAACCTGCTCCATGGGCTTGCATACCATAATGTAATAAACCAACAACCGTGGCATAACTTGGGTCATCAACATACTCTTTCAACCCTTGTACTGAAAGTGGTGAGCCAATGCGCACAGGCATTTGAAATACTTCTTCTGCAAACTCTTCAACACCTTCCATTTTTGCTGTACCGCCAGTTAAAACGTAACCTGCTGCAATCTGATCTTCTAAGCCTGCTTCTCGTACTTCTTCTTGAATCAATTCAAACAGTTCTTGATACCTTGGCTCTACCACTTCTGACAATGTATGTCTTGACATAGTGCGTGCTGCTCGCCCACCAACACTGGGTACATCAATACTTTCTTCCATGCTAACCAAGTGTTTTAATGCACAAGCGTATTGCACCTTAATATCTTCGGCATGGCTTAGTGGTGTACGAAATATTTTTGCAATATCGTTACTCACTTGATTCCCTGCTACAGGAATAACTGCTGTATGGCGCAGTGCTCCGCCCGTAAAGATAGAGATATCCATGGTGCCAGCACCCATGTCAACCACACAAATACCTAATTCTTTTTCATCATCAGTAAGTACCGAATAACTTGATGCCAGCGCTGAAAAGATCAGTTGATCCGCAGTTAAATTACAGCGTTCTACACATTTCACTAAGTTTTTGGCCATATCATTTGCACAGGTAACAATATGTACTTTTGCTTCCATACGAACACCAGACATACCAATGGGACTTTTGATGCCATCTTGACAATCAATGCTGTATTCTTGTGGCAATACATGCAACATACGACGTTCAGCTGAAATAGGTACACTGCGAGCAGTATGAATCACGTTATCTACGTCTTCTTGTGTTACTTCTTTGTCATTAATAGGCACCATACCGTTTTCATTTTGACAACTGATATGCTTACCAGATATTCCCAAATATATTGAGCTAATATGACAGTCAGCCATTAATTCAGCTTCATTAATTGCTCGCTGAATAGATTGAATCACTAAATTTAAGTCATTTACACCGCCTTTATCCATACCTCGTGCTGGTTGATTACCTACACCAACAATACTTAACTGATTGTCAGGTGTAATTTCGCCAACAGCGACTGATATTTTTGATGTGCCTATATCTAGTCCTACAACTAAATTTCTTTCTGTGATTTTAGACATTCAGGGTCAACTCTTTTATTTGTGATTCATTACTTGGAAATATATCCGTGCGATGTGATTGTTGTTTATCTATTTGCACGTTAGAGGACAGCTTAGTGACTTCTTTCCAGCCAACAGCCAGTCCTGTATCATACCGTAAATCTATATAATCCACTGCTTGTTTTATTTGCTTTTTGTTATTTTTTTCTTGATTTTCTTGCTCTGCTAAATAGGTTTTGATTAAAGGATATACATCCATAAATCTTTGCACGCGTTTTACCCTTTCTTCACGCCCCAAATTCAGTCTAATTCCATTGCTTAACGTTAGCTGCCACGAAAAACGTTCACTAAGAATTAATTCGTCAATACTAAGATTACGATACTCGAGTAAATCATTTAAATTATTAAAGTTTTCCAATGCCAATAACTCACTTCCTTCAGGGCCAAAAAATTCTGGCAACCCTTGCTTCAATGCTGTTCTTTGCGCCTGAAATGCCTTACCAAATTGATTCAATATGAAATCACCATTCCAGAACGCTATTGGAGTCTGATCAACAACATATATTTTCACCTCATTTGGCCATTGTTTTCTAACTGCTACAGAATAAACCCATGGTAAAGCAGACACTTGAGCTTGAATATCATTAACATTAACTTGAAAAAAATTGCCCAAATCAATATCACTTAATGCCGCCATAACCTCTTCGTGTTGGGTGTAAGGCATCTCTCCTGTGATCACAATAGAGTTCACGGGCAAGTTCTCTTGTTCAACAAATATTTGTGTTAACCACCAAGCTAAACTTATCAAGCTAATAAGCACGCACACGAAAAACACCAAGCCAAGTCCAAATGACAAGGCCTCTTGAGTTTCTGATATTTCCTGCTTATTACTCATTTGCTTACCTACGGTTAAATCCGTTCCAATAAACTGATTTCAATTTTTACTCACGACAATGAAACAATACGCTTTACTAATTCACTAAAGGTTAACCCATGCACTTTGGCCGCTTTAGGCACTAAAGATGTTTGTGTCATACCTGGCACAGTGTTCACTTCTAATATTTGCCAATTACCTAAACTGTCTTGCATCAAATCAACACGCCCCCAGCCACTTGCACCCGTAGCTTTAAATGCTTGCAGTGACAATGATTTTATTCTTTCTTCTTGTTCTTTTGGTAAACCACACGGGCAATGATATTGGGTACTGGTTGATTTATATTTAGCCTCATAATCATAAAACTCCCGTGGGGTTTCCATATGAATAGCAGGTAATGCTTCATCGCCTAAAATGGCTACTGTATATTCAGGACCATCAATCCATGCTTCTATTAACACATCACCATCAAAAACAAAGGCTTCTACTAAGGCGTTAGACAATTTTTCTGCCGAGTCAGCCATTGCCATACCAATACTTGAGCCCTCATGTGCGGGTTTAACCATAACTTTGCCACCAAGACCTTGAAGTAGTTCTTTAACATCAAGGGTAGCTAAATCATCTTTACAAACCACTGTAAAAGGCGCTGTGGGTATATTGCAGGCTTTAAATATTTGTTTACTACGCACTTTATCCATAGATAAAGCTGAGCCTAAAACATTAGACCCCGTATACGCGATCCCCATAAACTCTAACGCGCCTTGTAAACAGCCGTCTTCTCCACCTCGACCATGCAAAGCGATAAAAACACGTTTAATATTTTGTGCTACAAGCTCGGTTAATGGGGTGTATTTAGTGTCAATTAGCACAACCTTAAAACCTACTTGTTCCAAGCCTTGTGCAATTGCTTTGCCCGAATTAAGAGAAACATCACGTTCTGCAGAATTACCACCATAAAGTACGGCTATCACTTCTTCATTCATTATTGTTTTTGTCATTTATTTTGCCCTTCTTGTACTAATAAAGGGTTATTAGATAAATCTCTTGCCACCGTACCAATACTGCCAGCCCCTTGAGTGATAACCATGTCGTTATCTTGTAATTGCGCAGCAAGTAGCTCTGGCAGCATGTCAACATTACTGACATAAATAGGTTCAATTTGTCCTCGTTGACGTATAGAACGCGCTAAACTTTTGCTGTCTGCCGTTGGAACAGGGGTTTCACCTGCAGCATAAACATCTAACAAAAATAAGCAGTCAACCTCAGATAACACCTCAACAAAGTCTTCATAAAGATCTCTTGTGCGAGAATAACGATGGGGTTGGAATACCATAACTAAACGCTTATCTGGCCAACCAGTTCTCATCGCAACGATAGTTGCTTTTACTTCACTTGGGTGATGTCCATAGTCATCAACCAATACCATATTGCCTGCAGGTGTTTTCAAATCTGCCAATTGTTCAAAACGACGTCCAATGCCTGCAAATTCAGTTAATGCTTGGCAAATAGCTTCGTCATCAATACCTTCATCTTTTGCAACAGCAACCCCTGCAAGGGCGTTAAGTACATTGTGCTGTCCAGGTAAATTGACACTCATATCTAAAGGAGGTTGACCATCAATTTCTACCGTAAAATAACTAATGCCACCATCTTGTTGATAATTGGCTGCACGAATATCAGCATCTTCAGAAAAACCATACGTGATAACTTGTCGACTGATACGCGGTAATAGTTCACGAACAACAGGGTTATCGATACATACCACAGCTAAACCATAAAATGGCAAGTTGTGTAAAAAGTCAATATAGGTATCTTTTAATTTCTCAAAGTCACCTTGATAGGTTTCCATATGATCAGCATCTATATTAGTAATAACAGACACCATGGGTTGCAAATGTAAAAATGAAGCATCACTTTCGTCGGCTTCAGCGACTAAATAACGACTACTACCTAAACGCGCGTTAGTGCCTGCACTATTAAGTAAACCACCAATAACAAAGGTAGGATCTAATTGACCTTGTGCAAAAATACTCGCAATTAAACTCGTTGTTGTGGTTTTTCCATGAGTGCCCGCAATGGCAATTCCATGACGAAAACGCATTAATTCAGCTAGCATTTCAGCACGACGTACAATGGGAATACGTTGCTCTTTAGCCTCAATTAACTCAGGATTGGTTGGATCTATTGCAGTAGAAACAACAATAACACTCGCACTTTCAATATTTTTACTGGCATGGCCAATAGTTATGATAGCACCCAAAGACTTTAACCGTTTTACCACCTGATTTTCGCCAATATCAGAGCCAGATATTTGATAACCTTCATTAAGCAACACCTCAGCAATACCCCCCATACCTGCACCACCAATTCCCACAAAGTGAATTCGTTTTACACGGCGCATTTCAGGTACACTCATTTTATTTTTGCTCATTGCTTTTTGGTTCATATAGTTACTCATTTTCTATGCTACGCTGTGATAAGTTGCTGACATATATCCGCAACTTTATTGGTTGCTTCGGCATCAGCAGCAGCAAAAGCCGATTGAGCCATACTTGATAATATGTTCGGCTCACTAAATAATTCATTTAATTGTTCAGTTAATCGTTCGCTCGTTAAGTCTTTTTGCTTCATCAAAACAGCACCACCACGAGAAACAATATACTGCGCATTTTTAGTTTGATGATCGTCCACAGCATGTGGCAAAGGAATAAATATTGCTGGTTTTGCTGCCATAGCTAATTCTGATACGGTTAATGCGCCTGCGCGACAAATAACTATATCTGCCCACTGATATGCTTTACCAATGTCTTCAATAAATGCTGATACTCTGACCTGTTCATCTAATAAATTTTGTTGATTATAAGCCTCACTCACACTTTGCTGATTTCCTTTACCTGTTTGATGCCAAATACTAAACGGTAAAGTTTCACTATTTTTTCTGCTGCTATTTACTAAAGTTAAAAAGCTTTCAGGTACTGTTACATTCAAAATATGCGCGCCTAAACTACCACCAACCACTAGTATATTGTGACTAGTTTTCAGTATCTCTTCACCTGTATTATTTTCAATATCCGACTGTCTAGCACTTTGCTGACCTATGCTGTTTCTTAGTGGGTTTCCTACAACTTGAGCATTAACATTATGTTTAAATGCATCAGGAAAAGCACAACAAACTTTGGTTGCTATTCGTGCAAGTAATCTATTGGTTAAGCCTGCGGCTGCATTTTGTTCATGTACAACCAGAGGCTTTCTCATCAACCAAGCTGCTAATCCGCCTGGTGCGCTTGCATAGCCTCCCATGCCTAAAACAACGTCTGGTTTTATTTTTCTGATAACACGCAATGCTTGTAATAAAGAGCCCATTAATTTGAAAGGCAATTTCAACCACGCCATTATATTTTTATTACGTAAGCCGCTAATAGTAATAAAGGAAATTTCAAAACCATTGGCTGGCACAATATCAGCTTCCATACGATCTGCTGTTCCTAACCAATGAATTGTCCAACCATCACTTTTTAATTTCTCAGCAACAGCAAGCCCTGGAAATATATGACCGCCTGTTCCGCCAGCCATAACCAATAAAGTAGGAGCCTTAGTCATTCGTCTCTCCTAGTTTACGTATTTTTCTTTTCGATGAGGTTGCTTGAATACTCTGCATACGTAATTCATGATCGATACGAATTAGAATGACTACAGCAAGTGTCATAATAATCATAGAGCTACCTCCATAACTGATAAGAGGCATAGTTAGCCCTTTAGTAGGCACTATACCTGCACTGGCTCCAACATTTACTGCCGCTTGAAAACAAACCCAAATGCCGATGGCATAAGCAAAAAAAGCTTCAAAGAACTTCTCTTTTGCCAGCGCTTTCTTTCCAAGCATTAATGCTTTGAAAACTAAAACCATACTCAATGCTAAAATCAATGCAATACCAATAAAACCAAACTCTTCAGCCAGTACAGCCATGACAAAATCGGTATGGGCTTCAGGTAAGTATTCCAATTTTTGAATACTATTTCCTAAACCTTGACCAAAAACTTCACCTCGACCATAAGCCATTAATGATTGTGTTAACTGATACCCACTACCAAAGGGATCTTCCCAGGGATCTAAAAAACTGGTTATTCTTCGCCAACGATAGGGCTCAAAAATAGCCAATAACGACAGCAACAAAACCCCCACTGAAGCTAAACTAACAAACTGCCAAAGCTTTGCACCCGCTAAAAATAGCAAGCCAAAGGTAGTTACAAACATCACAATAATAGTGCCTAAATCTGGCTGTCTTAGTAGTAAGCCAGCCAATACAGCAAAAACGACTAATGGTTTAGCAAAACCTTTCCAGTCTTCCATTACTTGATCACGTCGACGCACTAAATAAGCCGCTAAATAACAAAAGAAAAATAACTTAGCTGGCTCTGCGGCTTGCACTGTAATTGGTCCGAGTACAATCCAGCGAGTTGAACCATTAACCGAACGACCAATGACTAGTACAGCAACTAAAAGAAAAATACCGAAGATGAGTAAGTAACTGCTGTTTTTTTGCCACCACGCCATAGGAATTTGCAAAGCAACACCAGCAATACCTAAACTTAAAACAATATAAATAGTATGACGAATAACAAAATGAAAAGGATTATTGAATAACCGCTCAGCCACAGGCATGGATGAAGTAGCAACCATAACTAACCCAATCATATACATAATCAACGCTAATACAACAAAGCTACGGTCGAAAACCATGCCACTCTGCGGTGTAGGCTCGCTATCAAAAACTTTTGTTATATTCGTACTTATACTATTGATAAGTGAAGACAACTTAAAAGATTGTTCTGCATTATTATCTAGCGAAACTGATGATCTCATTAGCTAACCTCCGCCAGTTCAGTCACAGCAGCCATAAACTGTTCACCACGATCAACAAAGTTTTTGAACATATCTAAACTCGCACAAGCAGGTGAAAGCAAGATAGTATCACCTTTATTTGCCTTTGCTTTAGCCACTTGAACAGCTTCAATCAAGCTTGATACTTTATTTACGTGATTTACATCGCTAATTAAGTCTGCAATTTTATCACCGTCTTTTCCTAGGGTGATAACATGACTAACATGTGAACTTAACGGCTGTTTTAATGGCGTAAAATCCGCCCCTTTACCATCACCACCTGCAATAAGGATCAAACGTTGCTGCGTTGTTCCTTGCGTGTTGAGTGTTTGCGCTAAACCATTGATAGCAGCGAGAGTCGCACCAACATTAGTGGCTTTTGAATCATTAATCCAAGTAATTCCGTCTTCGGTTTGTACTCGTTGGCAACGATGTGCTAAACCAGTGAAGCCAGCTAAATACTTAACCATTGTAGTGATTGACCAACCAGCACTGAAGCCTAATGCCAACACGGTTAAATAATTCAAGGCATTATGCATGCCCGCTAAAGGTAATTGCGCTAAGGCAATTAAATTTTGATTGCCGAACGCCAAGTGCGCTTTGCCTTTATACACTCGAATGCCAAACTGGTTTTCATTCGGTATGTCACTGCCAAACGATAGAACAGGTTGTAGTTTGTTTGGGGTTTGAGTGGCAATATCATCACGGTTAGTAACTGCCAACTTACCTTGGCTATAGATACTTTGTTTGATCTTTTGATAATTTTCCATACTAAGGTGACGATCAAGATGATCATCACTTACGTTTAACACACTCGTTGCAATGGCTTGCATACTTGTTAACGTTTCAAGTTGAAAACTGGAAAGTTCTAAGATTAATAGCTCAGGTAGGCTGTTAGTTTTCTGTTTTTGAGCCGCTACTTTTTCTTCAGTTAATATGTCTAAGACTGGCTGACCTATATTGCCTCCCAGTTGTGCATTAACACCAAGACTATTCGCTAAATAGGCCAGTAGTGATACCACGGTAGATTTACCGTTAGATCCCGTTAACGCTAAGATTTTAATCGGATTAGGCTGCGCATTATTTATTTGACAAAATAGTTCAATATCACCCATTACACGGCAATCATCACTGATATATTGCGCTATATTTTCACGAACGCTATTAATACCTGGACTGATAATAATAACGTCTGCCTTGGCAATTAATTCCGTTTGCCATTGGCCTAAATATAAATTTGCTGTGGGAAAATCTTCACTAAATTGTTGTTCGCTATAACGATGTGAAAAAGGGTTAGCTCGCGAATCATTAACAGCAAAACACAAACCTTGAGCACTAAGAAACCGTACACAGGACATACCTGTGATACCAGCGCCTAGCACTACTATTTTCTTATGTTTTAACTCGGCTAACAATGTCATTTCTTTCTCAATGTTTGTGCTTTTATAAATATTTAACGAATACCTGAGTATTTATCTCAATTTCAGTGTGGCTAAACCAATCAAAACTAAAATAAATGATATAATCCAGAAACGTACAATAACTCTTGGTTCTGGCCAGCCCTTTAACTCGTAATGGTGGTGAATTGGCGCCATACGAAATATTCTTTGACCACGCATTTTGTATGAGCCAACTTGCAATATCACTGACACCGTTTCCATAACAAAAACGCCACCCATAATAAATAATACTAATTCTTGCCTAACCAATACGGCAATAACACCAAGTGCTGCGCCAAGTGCTAAGGAACCAACATCCCCCATAAAAACTTGTGCAGGATAAGTGTTGAACCATAAAAACCCTAAACCCGCACCAACAATTGCCGTACAAACAACCACAAGCTCTGAGGTCATGGCGATATAAGGAATATTTAAATACCCTGCAAAATTTACATTACCTGTAACATAAGCGAATAAGGCAAAAGCACCTGCGACCATAATGGTGGGCACAATTGCTAAGCCGTCTAAACCATCTGTTAGGTTAACCGCATTACTGGTGCCAACAATCACAAAATAAGTTAAAACAATATAAAACATACCCAACTGTGGCATAACGTCTTTGATAAACGGGATCAGTAAAAATGTTTGTTCGGGGTGTGATATTTGATATAAAAAGAATGCCGTTGCCAAACCAATCACTGTCTGCCAAAAGTATTTCCACTTAGCAATTAATCCATTAGAATCTTTTCTAATCACTTTACGATAATCATCTACAAAACCGATAATGCCAAAACTAACTACAACAAACAAAACCACCCAAACATAAATATTTTCTAGATTTGTCCATAACAATACGCTAACAACAATGGACGCGAGAATAAGTATTCCGCCCATGGTTGGTGTACCCGATTTAGATAAATGACTTTCAGGGCCATCGTCACGTACAGTTTGCCCTATCTGCATTTTTTGCAGGTAGCTAATTAACTTAGGACCAAAATAAAGCGAAATAAATAACGCAGTTAACGTACTAACAATGGCGCGGAAAGTTAAATATGAAAAAACATGAAACGCGCTATAGTACTGAGTTAAATATTCAGCTAACCAATGTAACATTAAGCAATATCCTGTTTGTTTGTATCAAGTGAATTTGAATTTTGATCTTTTGTTTGTTGTTTTTCATGCCAATCAATAATATCTTCAACTACATATTCCATATGTGCGCTACGTGATCCTTTAATTAAAATATGTTGTGGCTGTACTTGTTTGTTTTCTGTTGTTAAGACAGAAAATAAACGTGCTTCAAGCATGTTTTTGTCATTAAAATGTTCACTAAACGCTTCATTTTCTCGCGCAAAAGCATCACTAGTATTTTGACTTAACACACCTAAAGTCAGTAATACCTCAATCCCCTGCTCTTTAGCATATTCGCCTACTTCTTGATGATAACTTCGTGCATCACTGCCAAGTTCAGCCATATCACCTAGCACTAAAATACGCTGCCCTTTATATCCAGCAAGTAAAGCGATAGCCGCTTTAATTGATTCAACATTAGCATTATAGGTATCATCAATTAACTTAATGTCACCACTTAATGAAGTGCCTTTAAGGTGATAAATATTTAAACGCCCTTTCACTGGCGACATTTGTGCTAAACCAAGTTGAATGTCTTGTAAACTTGCGCCACATTCAATAGCGGCAGACGCCGCAGCAACAGCATTACAAACATTATGCACCCCAGGTATGGTTAACTTAATAACACATTGTCCCAGTGATGTTTGCATATCAAACTGAGCACAGCCATTTTCATCTAATACAATATTTTCGCTGTAACAGTCAGCATTAGTGGGAGTATCAGTGAGCCGAGCATTTGCACAAGAAAAAGTTCGTACCTGTTTATCTGTTAAGCGCCACAGCCATTTATTTGCATACTTAGTATCTATGTTATACAAGGCCGTGCCTTGTTGGGATAAACCTGCAAAAATTTCACCTTTAGCTCTTGCTACACCACACAAGTCACCAAAACCTTCTAAATGCGCAGCAGCTATATTGTTGATCACAGCAACATCTGGTTTCACTAGATCGCTAGTGTAGGCTATTTCACCTATATGGTTTGCCCCCATTTCAATTACGGCGAAATCATGCTTAGGCTCTAAACGCAATAAAGTTAAGGGTACGCCAATATCATTATTAAAATTACCTTCTGTGGCCAATACATTACCTAAACGCGACAAAATGGCAGCCAACATTTCTTTAACCGTTGTTTTACCGCTACTACCAGTAATGCCCACGGTTTTTGGAGCAATTTGTTGTTTTACATAACGAGCAATTTGCCCTAGTGCGATACGCGTATCATCAACAATAATTTGAGCAACCTTGTCACGCTCTATTTCTGTTATTTGTTGTTCAACAATAACTACCTGACAACCTTTCTCAATCACTTGTTGAACAAAACGATGCCCATCAAAATTTGGCCCCTTGAGTGCTAAAAAAGCATTGGTTTTCTTTTCTAACTTTGTTATTTCTTGTTGAGTATTACCTTTTCGAATTAATGCTCGCGAGTCAGTAACAAGATTATTGATCTCCATGTCTCGTAATGATTCATGGCAAATTAATCGACCTTTCATAGCCGTTGCAATGGTAGATAAGGATAAATTGATCATGCTTGCTCACCTGCAACTATCTGTTTAGGTAAATTTGTGTAGAAATCTTGAACTACTTGACGTTCGTTATAATCAATCTTTTCATGTCCCCAAATAATATAGTCTTCGTGCCCTTTACCAGCCAATAACACAACATCGTTCGGTTGCGCTTTTGCTAAGGTGTCTAATACCGCTTGTTTTCTATCAACAATGACATTTACACGACTTTTTTCATCAAGCCCAGCTAACACATCTTCGATTATCGCCATAGGATCTTCAGTACGAGGGTTATCACTAGTCACCACAAGATAATCTGCATATTTTTGTGCAGCCTTTGCCATTAATGGCCTTTTACCTTTATCTCTATCGCCACCACAGCCAAAAACAACCAATAAATTTCCGTGACAATGTTGACGGCAGGCAATGAGGGCTTTTTCTAACGCATCAGGCGTATGGGCATAATCAACAACGCTTGTGGCTGCTGTACCTAAATTGACTGGCAAAAAGGCTTCCATACGCCCAGCAACTGGTTTAATGTACTTTATTGCTTCAGCAATGGTTATTAAAGAAATGCCTTCAATTAACAACACAGCAATAACAGCTAATAGGTTGTCAATATTGAAATCGCCCAGTAATGGGCTATGAATATTTATATCGCCAAGATGAGTGTTTAATGTAAAATCAACACCTTGATTATGGTGTTTAATTGCACAACAACTTACAAATTGAGTTTGTTGTTTTACGAAATCATTTCGACCATAAAACCACATATTTTGTACAGATAACGTTTCTATTTTTGCCCAGTTTTTTAGCCAACGTTGTACTTGTTCATCATCACCATTTAATACGGCAACTTGATTATCATCATGAGTAAATAACAGTTCTTTCGCCGAGGCATAATCAGCCATCGTATGATGATAGTCTAAATGATCGCGGCTTAAGTTAGTGAATACGGCAATATCAAAAGTACTACCCATCACACGACCTTGAGCTAATGCATGAGACGACACTTCCATCGCAATATGCGTTATTTTTTCTTCGAGGCTGTTTGCATCTTTTTTATTAGTAACACTTAGTTGATTAAAACGAGAAAATAATTGCACTAAGTCTGTTGCACTAGGCGTGGTGTTATCTAGAGGTTTTAGATCATCAACCATACCTGCACCGTTGGTACCGATAATGGCACAAGGTTTGCCACATCGGGTTAATAATTGCCCAAGTAGCTGGCTGCTGCTGGTTTTACCATTAGTCCCTGTAATACCAATCATGGTCATATTATTTTCTGGGGCTTGGTAGTAGGCACTCGCCACCTTAAATAAAATGTTGTTTAATGCATAGAAACTAACAACAGCAACTGGCTCATGTGCTGTTTCAATAAAGCGAACACTGCCATGGTCACTTTTATTTTCACATTCAGACAAAACTAATTTTGCCCCATTAGCTATTGCTTGTTCAATGTATTGTCGTCCATCTTGAGTATGACCAATAATGGCACAAAATATATCGCCAGCATTAGCATCACTACTTATCGCACGGCTATCATTCGTTAAATCACCGTGGTAAGTTGATAATTTAATATTGTTGGGGCAAGTAATATTAAAACAACTTAACACTGGAATAATGGATTGTGTATTAGGCTTGTTAATTGGGGTATTAAGCATCATCAGCCCCCTCTGCAGAAAACTGATGACTAGCAGCCAATTTTTCACTCGCATCTGGTGTAATATTTAAGACTTGTAGCGCTCCTTTCATCACACGAGAAAACACTGGCGCAGCCACTTCACCACCGTGATATAAATCGCCACCAGGATCATTAATCACCACGACTACAACCACCTGTGGATTAGACATAGGAGCTACACCTGCAAAAAGACCAACATAATCATTGCCATAGCCGCCAGCTACCGCCTTAAAAGACGTGCCCGTTTTACCACCAACACGATAACCTTCTACTTTTGCTTTTTGTACATGCTCATCAACAACAGCTTCTAGCATTTGAGTCACAATTTCAGCATTTTTCTTAGAAAATACCCGCTCGCCTGCGTCTTGGGCATCCCGTTTCACGATAGATAGCTCATGTTTTATACCACCATTAGCTAACGTGGCATAAAAACGCGCTAACTGCATTGGCGTGATAGCCAAACCATATCCCCAAGAAAGCGTTGCTAATTCAAACTCAGACCAACGTTGTCTATCATGCATCATGCCAGAACTTTCACCAACTAGGTCTGTACCTGTACTGTCAGCAAAACCAGCATCAAAAAATCGGTCTAATAAAAAGGCTTTAGGCACTGAAAGTGCTAACTTAGTTGTACCCATATTAGAGGAAGTGACCAAAATATCTTCCACTGATAATTTTCCACGATTGATAGGATCATTAACACGTCTGCCACCTAAACGCATCCAACCTGGGCTAGTATCAATAATAGTACTTTCGTTAGCTGAACCAAATTCTAAAGCCGTTAATGCTGTCAATGGCTTCATGGTTGAGCCTGGCTCGTAAATATCAGTAATAGCACGATTTCTAAAACGATGGACGGCAGTATTAGTGCGATTATTTGGGTTATACGACGGGCTGTTAGTCAGTGCCAATATTTCACCTGTATGAATATCAGCAACAACAACAGAACCAGAGGTTGCTTTAAACGCTTGTACCGCACCTTTCAACTCTTTATAAGCAATCGCTTGAATGCGTTGATCAATCGTTAAAGTAACATTTTGTGCCGCTTGCGCTTTTTCTACAGAAAGTATTTCAATTTTTCTACCTTGAGCATCCTTTCTAAAACGTTTATTACCACCTTTACCTGTTAATATTTCATCGTATACTCGCTCAACGCCCTCAATGCCTTTGTCATCAACATTGGTAAAGCCAACAATATGCGCACTGATTTCACCTGTGGGATAAAAACGTTTCGATTCTTTACGTAAATGAATGCCTGGTATTTTTAACTCGCGAATATATTTGGCCATTGCTGGCGATATTTTTCGTTCAAGGTAAACAAAACGCTTACTAGGATTACGTATAACTCGCGCAGTTAATTTTTTTACATCTTTACCTAATACATCAGCAAGTGCCTGCCAATGCTTGTTCATAGCAAGTGCTTTATTATCCATCACTATTTTAGGATCAGCCCAAACAGTTTCTACTGGCACGCTAATCGCTAATTCATCACCATTTCTATCAACAATAGAACCGCGTTGTACCGTGTTAGCAGCGACACGCATAGAGCGTAAATCGCCCTGCTGTTTTAACATATCGGGTTCTATAATTTGAATATAAGCAGTGCGTGCAAGTAATCCACCATAAATCAAGACAACAATACCTATCACAACGTAGTAACGCCATGCGGTGGTTGTTGGTTGACTACTGCGGTTATTTGCTATTTTCTTCATTTAACTCTGTGCTTAATGGTTGTTTAGGTCTAACATTTCACTGTTGCGATAAACGACTTACTTTAACGTAACAATTATTTCTGAATCAGCATCAGGGCGCTTCATATTCAGCATTTTTTTTGCTCGACTCTCTATCGCGCTATGTTCTGCTAGGCTATTTTGTTCTAATAACAAATTACGCCATTCAATATCTAACTCGTCTCTTTGTGTATAAAGCTGTTCTAATTCACTGGTTTTCTGTCTGTTAACATGTGTGTAATAAATTACTGAAAAAGCAGAAATTATTACCAAGAACAATAAAATATAACTAACAAAATGTTCAACAATATCTTGCCAAATTTCCAATACCAACAACTGATTTGATGGTGTTTTTCTTGGCGCTACCCTTTGGTTTACCAAAACTAATCCACACTATGAGGTAAGCGTTCCGCTATACGTAATACTGAGCTACGAGAGCGAACGTTTTCTTCAACTTCACTTTTGCTAGGTTTTAATTTACGACCAACTAGCGCCAATTTTTTACCTTTATTCAATTCTTCCTCACTAACAGGAAATCCTCTCGGAACTTTCTTACCTTGAGAATGTTTTTTCATAAACTGTTTTACTAATCTATCTTCTAATGAATGAAAACTTATCACCACTAAACGACCGTTTTCAGCTAAAACAGATAAACTCGCTGCCAGTGCTTTCTCTATCTGCTCAAGTTCGCTATTGATATACATACGAATCGCTTGAAAACTACGAGTTGCTGGATGTTTTTTTATTTCTCGTTGTGGAGCCGTTGCTTTTATTAACTTTGCTAATTGACTAGTACGCGTAAATGGTGACTCATCACGCGCATCAACAATGGCGTTCGCAATACGCCAAGCATGCTTTTCTTCGCCAAAGGTTCTTAATACCCAAGTAATATCTTCTACATCTGCTACCGCCAGCCATTCTGCAGCCGTTTGTCCTCGTGTAGTATCCATACGCATATCTAACGGGCCATCTTTCATAAAACTGAAGCCTCGTTCTGCTTCATCTAGCTGAGGAGATGAAACGCCTAAGTCCAATAAAATTCCGTCAACCTTGCCCATTAATTCATGTTGCTGTGCAATTTCAGCCAAATTAGCAAAACCTTGATGTTCTATAAGAAAGCGTGCATCGTCTTTAAATTTCTCTGCTGCTGCTATGGCACTAGGATCACGGTCTATGGCAATCAATCGCCCCTTAAATGATAATTTAGAAAGAATAAGTGACGAGTGACCACCTCGACCAAAAGTACAGTCGATATAGCAACCATCAGGGTCAATTTGTAAACCATCGACCGCTTCGGTTAATAAAACAGAAATATGTGCTTTATCTAATTCCATTATTTTCTTTTTATAACCTTTTTATTTAAATTACTTTTATAGTGATAAATCTAACAAACGATCAGTTAATTCAATTTCACCTGATTGAATTTTAGTAATACCTTGCTGCATTTGAGTTTCCCAAGCAGACTCGCTCCAAATTTCAAATTTTTTCAGTTGCCCTACAAGCATGATCGATTTTTCTAACCCCGCATGCTTAATTAATGGACCGTTCAATAATAAACGACCATTTTTATCCATTTCGCAATCAGTGGCATTGCCTAGCAATACTTGTTGTAACAAGCGTTCTTGTTGATTCATACTAGATAGGTTGCACAATTTTAATTCAATTTCTTCCCATTCAGGTAAAGGGTAAAGTAATAAACAGGCATGTTGAATATCAACCGTACACACCATTTTTCCTTGGCAATCAGCAAGCAGCTCTTCACGATACCGCGTGGGTATCGTGATTCTGTTTTTGCTATCAAGCTTTATCGCACTTGCGCCTCGGAACATCGCTTTAAACTTACCTTATCAACTGAAATTTTTGCAGGTTATTTCATAAGAGTGATCATCTAAGATCCACAATTACCCACTTTTTACCACAATGATACAGTTTAGTGACTAATGCAAACTTATGTCAAGAGAATAATAGGGAAAAAATGGCTAGAGACACTGGTCAAAAAACCAGTAAAATAAAGGGCTAGATAAAGAAATGCAGGAAGTAGATGAATTTGTGGAGTTTTGTGGATCATAAGTGGGTAAAGTAGCTAAAAAATGATCATTGAAAATTTATTATTATTAGAAATTGGTAATTTATGTTGGTTTTGGTGTCAAAAGTGGGTACCCAGAACGGTGAAACTATTAGAATACTTTAATTTTAAGTATATTACGCCATTCCATTTGGATTAATACCAATTGAAATAATGAATTGCTCAACTTAGAGCTACAGTAGCGAGCTTAGAACAAACAAAATGAGTTAAACATAGTTATTCTATATTTCATTCATTTTATGATGTTATCAGTTTGCTATGAATTTCTTTAATCTAAATATCGTTCAGCTTCTGATTACGTTACTGCAAAATTAGATCAATCACTTGCCTTAGTATGCTAACAACTTATTAAAAAGATAAATGTAATATTTAAACACTATATTCATCTTTTTTTGATAAAATTTAAAAAATTCAGCATTCTAATTCCTCTATTCATGAATCACTTAATAGTAAAAACTATGAGTGGTTGATAAATGTAGAATGAGCAAGAAGCATTTAAACGAATCCATAAGACAGCGTTTATCAACCTGCTGAAAAAATGTTCAGCAAAGTTCAACTGACCTAGTTAAATTCTTTTACTGCGTGCCGCCTATAGTCATTTCATCAATTTTTAAAGTAGGTTGTCCCACACCAACAGGAACGCTTTGACCATCTTTACCACAAACCCCAACACCAGCATCAAGTTTGAGATCATTTCCCACCATAGAAACATTTTTCATGGCTTCAGGGCCGCTACCAATTAACGTAGCCCCTTTAACTGGTGTGGTAATTTCGCCATTTTCAATTAAGTAGGCTTCCGAACTAGTAAATACAAACTTGCCTGATGTAATATCAACCTGTCCACCCGCAAAATTAGGTGCATAAATACCTTTTTTCACTGATTTAATAATATCTTCAGGACTAGATTCACCTGCTAACATATAAGTGTTGGTCATGCGTGGCATAGGTAAATGTGCGTACGATTCACGACGACCATTACCTGTTGGCTTAACGCCCATTAATGATGCATTATGTTTGTCTTGCATATAACCTTTTAAAATGCCTTTTTCAATTAGCACATTGTACTGTCCAGGTGTACCTTCATCATCAATACTTAATGAACCACGACGGTTTGCCATGGTACCATCATCAACAATGGTACAAAGTTCAGAACACACTTTGCTGCCAATTTTGCCCGCAAAGGTAGACGAGCCTTTTCGATTGAAATCGCCCTCTAAACCATGTCCCACCGCTTCATGTAATAACACACCAGGCCAACCTGCGCCTAAAACTACGGGAAAAGCACCTGCTGGTGCATCAACAGCCACCAAGTTAACTAACGCTTGGCGAACCGCTTCTTCTGCGTAAGCAATATAACGAGGTTTACTCTGGGCATTTCCTTCTGACACAGGTTCAAAGAAATAGCTATAATCTGTACGCGCTCCGCCCCCTGCACTAGCACGTTCACGTTTACCTTGGTCTTCAACTAAAACAGAACAATTTAAACGCACTAGTGGGCGTATATCGGTAGCATAAGTACCATCACTTGCTGCCACCAATACCTTTTCATACACACCCGACAAGCTAACAATCACTTGATTAACACGGCTATCTATTTGCCTAGCATGTGCTTCAACCTGATGTAATAAATCAATTTTTTGTTCTTGAGTTAAACTGCCAAGCGGCTCAACTGATTGGTATATTTTTATTGGAGATTGACGTTTAAAAGCATGAACTGGTTTTCCTTCTCCTGCATCTGCAATCCCTTTTGCTGCATCCGCCGCTTGTTGTAAAGCATAAGGTGAAATATCATCCGAATAAGCAAAACCTGTTTTTTCGCCCGATATTGCGCGTACGCCAACACCCCGTTCAATATTATAGGAACCTTCTTTGACTATGCCATCTTCAAGCATCCACGATTCATGTTGATTAGATTGGAAGTACAGATCTGCATAGTCGACTTGACGCCCCATAATTCGCTTTAATGTGTTAGATAAAATAGCGTCATCTATTTGGCTATCGGCTAATAATACTTGTTCAACAATATTCATTTATAACTCTACTTAACATTAGGTTTCAGCGGTATGCTTTAATGGCATACTTGTTCGTATACGTTTAATTTCTTGTGGGCAAAATTCACTAGTAATTATACCCTCACCTTCTTCAAGGCAAGCTAAAATTTCTCCCCAAGGGCTAATAATCATTGAATGTCCCCAGGTTTCTCTACCATTTTCGTGTACACCTTCTTGCCCTGATGCAACGATATACACTTGGTTTTCAATGGCTCTTGCTTGTAATAATGTTTGCCAATGTGCTTTACCTGTTACTCGGGTAAAAGCGCTGGGAACAGTAATAATATCTGCGCCCATGGTTGTTAGTTTTTGAAATAACGCTGGAAATCGAACATCAAAACAAACCGTTAGGCCTATCTTTGCAAAAGGTGTATTTACCATACAAGGGCTTGTGCCTGCTTGGGTAAAACGTGATTCACAATAATTTTTTTCACTGTCTGCAACATTCACATCAAACAGATGAATTTTGTCATAACGGCCAATTAACTCGCCAGCAGAATTAAAAGCACAACTGCTGTTAGTATATTTTTGTCCATTAGCCGTTATTATTGGAATAGTACCGCCGATAATGGTGACGTTAAATTGCTTAGCTAAAGCACTCAACGCGATTTGCAAATCATTATTCATTTGCGTGTTTTTTGCTAGAGATAACTGCGCTTTATCATTAGCGCCAAAAAACAAACAACATTCAGGCAACACAACAATGTGTTCAATAGTATCATTATTGTTTGCTTGTGTACTAACGGGGCTATGTACTAATTTTTCAAGTTGTGCCGCAATAACCGCTAAGTTATGCGTAACATCTGCTTTAGAGTTAAGTTGTATGGCACTAAGCTTAATCATTTAATTCTTCTTGCAACTGATTTTCTTTAAATGGATTTTCTTTAAATTTACTGTTCATGTGCTCTTGTGGTTTTTGTTGAGTTTTATCATTAGTATCAACAAATTCAGGTGGTTTTGACCGGCCTACACTGACATCACGGCTCTTACGATTCACTTCTTTAAAGTTTGGATTATTGACACTGCCCGTTAGTTCAAAATTAAACTCAGAAACCACTTGCGAGGTAATTACCTGATCAATAGCTACTCCTGCTAAAAACACAACAGGATTTAAGGTAGCAATCCAAGCAAGCACAGGTAAACTTGAGGTTAAATTAGGTTTGTAAGACATTTTATAGTCAAGGGTATTATTGACAAAGCTGGTGTTACCTTTGACAAATAAATTTCCTGCTGAACCATTCATGCGAGTGTTATCTGTGTATAACACACCTTCGTTAATGGAATAATCACCTTTGATATCTTTGTAAAACATGCCTTCACTAAAAATATCTCGAAAATCTAACGTTAATTTTCTTACGATAGATTGCAAGCTTAACACAGAAAAAATACGAGCTTTGTCACTGACTTCAGCTAAGTAACCGTCATCTATATTAGCACTTAGCTTCCCATTTAAATGATTAAAACTAAAATCATGTGGACCTCCTTGCCAATTAACATCAAAATCAAGCTTACCACCACTATCACGAATAATTGAACCATAGCCTAGCTGTTCTAATTCGTATTCAATATTATTTAAAGATAACGAGCCATTAAGTGACGTTATTGAGCTTACTTCTTGTTTTTTCCACTCCCCTGAAAAAGTAAATTCAGCCTGTTCACGCTTGGCTTTAAAGTTTTCTATTTTAATCACATTATCATCGGTACGTGATAATGAAAAACTGACTTTTCCAAGGTTAAGGTTATTAACTTGGCAACGTTCGCAATAAAAGTTAAGTTTGGGGATTTTGTCAAATATATCTTCAGTTAATGCAGCCTGCTGCCCATCATATTGATTATTACCTTGCTCACTTTTCAACAATTCATTTGACGTAAGCTCTGCCTTATTGGCTTGCTGATTAGGTTCATTTTCAGACTGATTTATTAAATTAATGAAGTCAGCATTGACATCTATTCCCTGCTCTAACCAATCAGGAAAAATTTTAACCTGACTACGTGTTTCCTTGGCATTGAATTGTAATAACCACCAATTTTTCTTATCAAGTAAATTAAAAGAAACGTTATGCCATTCCTGTCCTAATAGATCTAATTGCCCTATTGTTCCTCTAATGCGTTCAGGGCTAGGAAATAAAGCAATATCATTATCTTGATTGTTTGTATTCTGATGAGTCTCAGTAGGTGAAACCGTATTAATAATATCAAGAATTAAGGGTTGCCATTCATTAAACCCCACTTGCGCTAGATTAGTGGTGATGTGTAAACCATCCATTGGTAAAAGCATTTTTTCATTACCCAAAACAATATGAGCACGAGAAAAGTGAGCATTATCATGATTTAGCACCCCAAAAAAGCTAAGCTTGCTTCCATAAGTTGCATTAAAAGTTGATTGCTCTAACTGCCCATTAACTTCTATTTTCAATGGCACCTTGGTTTGTGCTACTTTTGTGTAGGGTTCAGGAAATTTTAGTTGAAATGGTTCTAGATCTGAATCAACCGTAAATTGATACGAAAAACCGCCACTGTGGTGGTGGTACAATGACAAGTCACCTTGAAACGCTAATTGCCCATCAAAATATTTTTTTAGGTTGGGTGAAACATGAGGTAACCACATATCATTTTTCCAATTAGCTGCTAGTGCTATATTGGTGTCGTAGTAATCTGTTTTATCGTTCCCTTTAACTGTTAACGTTAGAGGCAAACCTTGCCATTTTAAGGATAAATTTTTTGTCTCTATTTTGGCATTTTCAAAAGTTAATTGCCCGTTTACTTGTGTAAATATCATTTGTGGTGTTTGTAATAACACCGTATTATCAATAAAGTTGATAATACCTCTGGCTAACGCGTTATCAGTTGCCATTAAGGGTAAATCTAGGTGAAACTCCCCTTGAATATCATCTTTTACTTGTAACCTTTCTAACACAGTACCCACAGAATCTTTCAAAGGACTAGTCTGCATTAGTTTAGCAATGGCTGTTGCTGGTGACGGTTGAATCAGCGCATCAACTGTCAGCACCGCGTCATGACTTAAATCATCTATCGCTGCCTGTACACCAGTCACATCTAAGCCAGTTAACGTACCTGAACGACCCGTAATTAACATACTATTATTAGTAAAATTTAAGTTGGCATAAAAATCTTTAATGGCTGGCCAATCTTCACTAAATCTGAAAGTCGATTTTGCTAGTTCTGCATCCACAATAAAAGTGCCTGACTTATCGGCAAAAGGAAACTTTGCCAAAGGTCCATTAATCAGCACTTGTGCTTGTTTTAGTTGCCCTTCAATTAACGACTCATTCAAGTAATTAACCAAGTCATCACTCATAATAGTCAAGGGGTAATAATGCCCTGCTTTACTTGCATCACCGTCTGTAACATTTGCCATTAGCGACATTAACATGTCACCGTCTTTTGGCGAGTCAATCGCTAAATCGGCCTGTAGGGTTAATTCATCAGACTTTAATGCTATATCATTAACCTTTAGTTGCCAAAGATCATCGGCAATAGACAAATCAACCATAGCGTTAAATGATTCATAGGGGATAGGAGCAATAAAATGCTCATTAAAATCAAAATATCCTTGCTCTGCCGCTAGGTTTAAATGTAAATGCTGTTGAGTAAAACTTAGGCTACCAGCCATATTATCAAACCCAGGAATCCCTTGACTATATTGAGTAGACGTATTGGCAAAACTAGCCAACACTGAAGTATCTTCTGCCGTTTTTTTAAGAAATATATCATGACTTATGCCGCTAACTTTTAATTCTGACAAAAGTTTCTGAATGTTATCAGGTGCAATAAACAAAGGTGAAGTTTGGCTAATTAAGGCTAAATCAAGCGAAGATAAGTAAACTAAAAGTTCTTCTGATGTTTTATGTATTTGTAGCGTAAAAGGTTGGGCAGCTGCTTGATCAAACTGAAATGATAACGGAGTACTAAATAACTTGAAATTTTCAGCGTTTTCTCCTTTAACCATTAACAGTTGACCTGCACTTAAGCTTAAGTGATGACGTATGATATTTTTTTGAGAGTCACTCGTTGCAAACTGATTTTCATTGGTTAAAACACTTTCTTGCCAACTAATAAGATTATCATGCAGCGATACTTGCAAACGCTCAACACTACCTTTGTCAACATTTAACCAAGCAGAAAAACCGATGTCAGCTTTTGTTTTATCATTATCAAGGGTTAATACGCTATCAAGCCACGGTGTTATATCAAGGTGATTTGCTTCAAGATAGATCATGCCATCAAGTTCTTCGACGTATTGACCATTAATGTCTATTTTTAACTTCAAATTATTCGAGCTTAATTCATCAACAATAATATTACCCTGTGCTTGATGGCGCTCGCCACGGTTTAACCAGTGCAAGTTATTGACACGAAAATGGCGTTCAAGCGCTTTATTTTTTATAGATATTTGACTATTTATTAGTGAAAAACGATTAATGCGGTTTAAAAATATATCCGCAATTTGCTTAAAGCCATCAAGTTGTTGATTAGTGTCGGGGGGCGTACTATCTTGTTCTGTTGTATTACTTGTTTGCCAGGCGTTTTGCTCTACATTTACCACCGCGCCATCAAGTATTAAGTTACTGGAAATTAATCGCTGCATGGTTAATGTTGCCCAGAAATCAACTTGTATCTCTAGATGTTTGACATAAACATAAGCCCCGTAGGTATTAACTAGCGTAACTTGGTTAGCAATTAACGTTGGCCCTGAACGTTGCCAATTCATACCTAAACCACCAATCACAAGATTAGTCTGATTATTAGCATTGATGTAATCTTGAAAGTCTTGTCGATAATGATCCACATAAGGTGAAAATAAACGTAATGCACTGATCAATACCGCCAATAATACGAGCAAAATTGCCAGCATTTTATAAAGACGGTTAAGCCAGCGATTAGAGACGCTTACAATCGACATTAAAAATCATTTTCCTATCATTACAATTAAGCTCTTGAACGATGAGTTTGGTAGCCTTTACTACATCATGACTACATCAAATTGTTCTTGAGAATACATAGTTTCAGTTTGCACTTTTATTGATTTTCCAATAAACATTTCAACCTCTGCTAAACTATGAAATTCGTCATTAACTAAAAATTCACTTACGGCCGAAGCAGCATAAACAATAAACTTATCTGCCTCATGGGCGCGGTTTACTCGCACAATTTCTCGTAAAATTTCAAAGCAAACCGTTTCCACAGTTTTCAAGTTACCACGCCCTGTACATACAGGACATTCACCACATAAAATATGCTCCAAACTTTCTCTCGTTCGTTTACGTGTCATTTCAACTAAACCTAACGAAGAAAAACCGTGCACACTAAATTTAACATTGTCTTTTGCCATCGCCATTTCTAAACTATTTAAAACACGTCGTTTGTGATCTTCACTGTGCATATCAATAAAATCAACAATGATAATACCACCTAAATTTCTTAGCCTTAACTGCCTTGCAATTGCTTGAGTTGCTTCGATATTAGTACTAAAAATAGTGTCTTCAAGGTTTCTATGACCAACAAAAGCGCCTGTATTAATATCTATTGTTGTCATGGCTTCAGTTTGATCAATAACCAAATGACCACCTGACTTAAGTTCAATTTTACGCTGTAATGCCCGTTGTATTTCAACTTCCACCGAAAATAAATCAAAAATAGGTCTTTCGCCTGGATAATACTCCATCACCTGAGTTAATTCAGGTACAAACTCTTGAGTAAAAGAAATAAGTTGATCATAAGTTAATTTAGAGTCAACACGAATACGTTCAAACTTAACACCAACAAAATCTCTTAATACGCGTAATGATAGTGATAAATCTTGGTATAAGGGTAAATCAACTTGTTTGCGCTGTTTTCGTTCTTTTACTTTCTTCCAAACCCTACAAAGAAACTCTGCATCATGTTTTAGCTCTTCTGTACCCGCCCCTTCGCCTGCGGTTCTAACAATAAAACCTTGTTGATCGTCACAATAAGGACTGACAATTTTTTTCAAGCGTTTTCGTTCTTCAATATCCTCAATACGCTGTGAAATACCTGCATGGCTTGCATGTGGCATTAATACAAGATACCTAGAAGCAATTGTGATGTCTGTCGTTAAGCGGGCTCCTTTTGAACCAAGCGGATCTTTAACCACTTGCACCATTAAATGCTGTCCTTCATGCACCAAAGCACGAATATCAGGTACCTGTTCAGTCTCTTCATTCAAAATGAGTTTTGAATTGATATCTGAAGCATGCAAAAATGCGGCTTTATCTAAGCCAATATCAATAAATGCCGCTTGCATACCTGGTAGCACTCTAATAACTTTACCTAAATAAATATTTGAGACAATACCTCGCTTGGCTTCACGTTCAATATGAACTTCTTGCAAAGAGCCATGTTCAATTAACGCAACACGCGTTTCACTTGGGGTTACATTGATTAATAGTTCACTACTCATTTGATATTAATCCTTAATTTTTATTTGAGATAGGCTTGATGGTAAGCCTACGCACTCCAAAAGCTGTACTGTTTCATATAAGGGTAAACCAACAACGGCTGAGTAACTACCATTAATTGTAGTCACAAATTGACCACCTATCCCTTGAATACCATAAGAACCTGCTTTATCACATGGTTCTCCTGTGCACCAATAGGCTTTTATTTCATCAACCGTTAGCAATTTAAACTGAACCTGTGTTTCAACTAATGTACTCAACACATTATTTTTGTGTTCTTGGCTATTTTTATTTTTACTAACCACAGCAATAGCTGTAAACACTTGATGTTGCTTATTCGACAAACGCTGCAGTGTGGCAATGCATTGTGCTTCATTGGCTGGCTTACCTAATATTTCATTTTCTATTACCACACTCGTATCAGAACCCAATACCACAGTATGTAGTTGTTGGTGCGTTGGTAACGATGAAAAAATGACTTGAGCTTTTTCTTTAGCTAAGCGAACTACATAATCTGTAGCATTTTCATTTGGCTTTACTGATTCGTTAATATCAGCTGCTTGGGTGATAAATTGATAGCCTAGTTGCGTTAACAGTGCCTTTCTCCTAGGCGATTGTGAAGCCAAAATTAGTTGTTTCATGCAACCCCAAATAAATTAATTATGTAATAGAAAAATGGCGACGTACTTTACGCAATAAATAAAATACCCATGGCCACAACACAACAGTTGTGATCACAGGATATAAATAACTGCTAATAAAAAAGGCATCAATCAAAAACCGCTGTAACCAAAAAACAATTAAATGGTATAAAGCAGATAAAACCCCTGTAATAAGTGCTTGTTGCCAAATAGAAAAGTTTCGTATTTTTTGATAATTTTCTACCACAATAAAAACAGATATAGCCATAGCGGCAGCATGAACACCTAATACGGAACCGAGCAACACATCCATTAAAAAACCCATTATCCAGGCTGTGATTATATTAACTCGCCCTGGTAAGGCCATGCACCAATAAATAAGCACAATAAGTACCCAGTCTGGCCTGAAGGCGTCAACACTTAATGGTAAAGGCATTATACTAGCCATTACAGCAATCAATAATGTCAGCAATATCATAACACCATTATGAGCAAACATTATTCATTCACCTTTAGTTGGGGTTTAGACATAGGTTTAGGCTGAACGTTACTTTGATCTTTAGTTTGCGGTTTAGGTGCAAAAATACTGACAGGATCTTTTGTTGACAATAATAATAAATAACGTAAGCGATCTATTTCAGCAATAGGTGTACTGTAAACTTTAACAAACTCTCTTGATTCATTATTACTAACAAACGAAATAGTCGCAACGGGATAGCCTTCAGGATATTTTCCACCTAAGCCCGAAGTAACCAATATATCTCCTACCTTAATGTCTGCACTTTGTGGCACAAAATTATGATTTAACCGATCAATTTGGCCACTCCCTGAAGCCAATAGTCTTAAACCATTACGCTTTACTCTTACGGGTACAGCATGAGAAACGTCTGTAATCAGTATTATTCTAGAGGTTGTTTGCCCAACGTGTAATATTTGTCCAACAATACCTAATGCATCAAGTACGGGCTGACCTTCGTATACGCCATCTCTAGCACCTCTATTAATAACGAGTTGGTGAGTGTAGGGATCACTATCGACAGAGAGAATTTCAGCAACCATCTTTTTTAATTCACTGCGTAATGGCGAAGCAAGTAAAGTACGCAAGCGTTCATTTTCTTGTTTGACAATATCAAGCTGCATCGCTTGCTCGTGAAATTTAAGTTCATTTAAACGAAATTGCTGATTTTCCTCCATCAACTGACTACGCGTAGCCATATTGGTAGATATCCAAGTCATTGCCACTTTGGGCGTATTAGCAAGGTATTGTAAAGGACTTACCATAGATTGTAAGTAACCGCGTAACGATTCAAAGCTTGCCATTTTATGATCGAAAAAAATCAATAAAATAGAACAAAACAGCACCAAGACAAGTCGGTGCTGTGGGGATGGGCCATGTTTAAAAATTGGGTTCATAGTAAACCAGTTACGAGTTGATAATTTCTAACAATGAGTTTAATTAATTCTAATTCTCCTTGGTAAATTGATCGTTTCTTCACAGGGATTTAATTCAAGTACAAGGCAAAAGCACGGAGTTGACGCTAGTCAATGAGTACTTTTAACGCCGTAATTGGGTTAAATAACAAAGAAGTAACATCAATTTTTATTCATAGGAGAATAAATCGCCCCCATGCATATCAATCATCTCTAGGGCTTTACCACCACCTCTAGCGACACATGTCAGAGGATCTTCAGCAACCACGACTGGAATCCCCGTTTCTTCCATTAATAAGCGGTCTAAACCTTTCAATAATGCACCACCACCCGTTAACACCATGCCGCGTTCAGAAATGTCTGACGCTAATTCAGGAGGAGATTGCTCTAAGGCAACCATAATAGCACTTACAATAGTTGATAACGGTTCTTGCAAAGCTTCTAATATTTCATTGCTATTTAGGGTGAAGCTGCGCGGTACACCTTCTGCTAAATTACGACCACGTACTTCAATTTCAATTAATTCTTCACCGGGATAGGCAGAGCCAATTTCATGCTTAATACGCTCGGCTGTCGCTTCACCAATTAAGCTGCCAAAATTACGACGTACATAATTAATAATGGCTTCATCAAATTTATCGCCACCAGTGCGTACTGATGATGAATAAACCACACCATTTAATGAAATGATACCCACTTCTGTTGTACCACCACCAATGTCAACCACCATAGAGCCAGTTGCTTCCGACACTGGCATGCCTGCGCCAATAGCCGCTGCCATAGGTTCGTCAATTAAATAAACTTCTCTTGCGCCAGCACCCATGGCTGACTCACGAATTGCACGACGTTCCACTTGAGTTGAACCACAAGGAACACACACTAATACTCTTGGACTAGGGCGTAAAAAATTATTGCTATGCACTTGTTTAATGAAGTGTTGTAACATTTTTTCAGTCACAAAAAAATTAGCAATAACACCGTCCTTCATTGGACGAATTGCTTCAATATTTCCAGGCGTACGCCCCAACATTAATTTTGCCGCCGTACCAACAGCAGCGACACTTTTTGAGCCACCTGAGCGATCTTGACGAATGGCGACTACTGAAGGTTCATCCAACACAATACCTTGGTCTTTAACATAAATTAGAGTGTTGGCTGTACCTAAATCGATTGATAAATCGTTAGAAAACATACCGCGTAATTTTTTAAACATAAGCTCGAAATGTCCTGTAAAAATGCGAGTTAATTAGTGCGTATTATTATTTCAAATAACAGATCGAACAATCATACCTGACAATTCAGGTCAATTCTATTATGTCAGTTGTTTTTAATGAATAATTCAAGCATTTATTTCTATAAATGCTTGTTCGAGCTAATTATTGACTTCTCGTTGGTAAATTATTCGGTCATTACCACGAAATTGACCAAAAGTAGCCGTAGCAAATGGGTTTTCATTAAACTCTCTGGTGCTTACACCATCCCAATCCCAGTCGTATTGAAGCCAAGGCATAGCAGGAATCAAATAACTAACGGGTACTGCACCTTGATGCGGTGTATCTGGTGCTGACAAAGTCACTTCAGATGCTATGCCATTAACAAAATCACCGCTACCAGATGCTGAGGTTGTCCCTGGGTTTAGATTAGTATCGTTAACACTTAACTTAGTCGCAGTATATGCCGTACAGTTATCATAGGTATTTGTTTCAAATGCCGTGCCATTCCAATATTGAACTGCCATCGGTATGGGTAAATTACTTGTTTCAGGACCAAAGGTATTATCAATAATCCAACGGCCAAAACGAAGGTTTACTCCCGTTGGCGATACCTTATTATTAGCTGATAACGCAATACTAGCGTCTACGTCATCTGAATCTTGGATGCTATCAATAACAATATCGTAATTCATTTGAAATGGGCCAACTTGCGAGTTAGCATTTTTAGTAAAGGTAAAATTATCTGTCGATTTGAAAGTATAAGTCATCTCACCTGGATTAAGTGACACCAACATTGCTGAATCACTAAAAACATTCGCTATTATTGCCATTTTAGGCGCGTCATCAATACTATTATCGCTCAGATCAAGTCCCTCTTTACTCGTATCCGCTGTAGGAAATGTGCGTTCTACATCATCAAACGTTAATTTCTGGTAACTTCCTTCGGTATAGTTTTTAGTGGTGTCACCTGCGGTATTTTTTGCTGTTATCAATATCTCTGGCGCTAACAAATAACTAAAAGGTTGGCCAATGTAAGTGAAATGTTTGGTAAGATCGGCACCTACGGTACAGATATTTTCAAATGAATTTTCAGCGATTTCAACGTCAAAATGATCAGGAATAAAGCGCCCCACAGTACTGAAACCCGCAGAACTAATCTCATTTCCCATATAATTACTATCTTTGGCGGCTAGGTTAATAATACCGACTTCACTGTAACTACCGTTGAAATTTAACGCGACCTCGTTAGCACTGCTAAATTGTGCTGTTGCCAAAGGTGCTTGGTTTGTTGCATTAATATTAGTACTGCTAAGTGCCAATACTCCCTTATTAGCAATCGGTTCTTTTTGCTGAACAGATAACTGTAATGTGTTATTTGATTGCGGTTCATAATTGTTAGTTGGAGTACCACCTTGACATTGAGCAACAATACTTATCGGAAAATCTAACCCTGCTTTTTGTGTAACCGTACCACCACTATCGGTTGAGGTTAAAGGCGTAGAAACCGCTAATTGCGTTGGATAAAATACTTTTTGTAACACACCTGACGTTACGCCTGACGGAACAACCTCGGAAACTAAAAATTGTAATTCACCTGCATCATTGTATTGTATGGGTAGCGAGGCTTCACCATTACCATCAAAGGTTACGTTTTTCGTTCCTGATGGTTCCATATTCACACCATCGAGTATTGGCACTACAGTGCCCGTATCGGGATTTTGATAATCAAAAACAAATTTAAGTGATTGGTTACCAACAAATGCAGGCGCACAACTCACACCATCATCACTTAACTTGACTGCTTTTATAGATAAAGACTTACTATCATCGCATGATGGAACATCATTACCGCCATTAATATCTAAAATAAAACCTGCCTCAGCAAACACCACATCACAGCTAGTTGAAACACCATTTTTACATTGATAAGGTTTATCTAAGCTCAGTGTGGCAGGATTTGTGCTATCAACATATGAAAAACTAGTGGACATACTTCCACCCGTTACCGTGACAATTTTATCGAGATTACCATTTATTGAAAGTGCGACATCAGCTGGACCTGTATACAAATTAGCGCAACTTGCATCAGCACATGCTTTTATCGTAATAGCTTCAGGCTGACAAGTAAGCCCTTGACCATCATGGCTAATTTCAAAATGGTCAATAATCGCACATTGATGTGTCTCACTTTGAATATCATTAATTTCAGCATTAGTTAAAGCACCTTGATACATACGCACTTCATCTATTGCCCCAGTGAATCTATTGCCTGTTTCACCTAGGTCTGACTCACCACCGATGGTCGCTATACCAGTATCTACCCCCCAAGTACCTGTATAGGTATTACTTGTTCCACCACCTGTAACCGTTTGCGCCACACCATTAACATAAATTTGTCGTGTTTTCGTTTCACTATTGTGTACAGCCGCAACAAATGTCCATGTATTGGTAGGTATAACACTATTTAAGGTGTCGACTGAAATAGGATTAACACCACGAGAATAAAAACGAAGCTTACCACTACCAGGATCGCCTAAACTTAGCGCGTAACCCTGTTGGCCATTATCTTCGTCATCCGCAAATATACGTGAACCAGGATTGGTATTGATTGGCTTTATCCAAGCCGTTATGGTAAAGCTGCCTTGTTGATTTTCAAAAGAATTAGGTAAGGCAACATAATCATTAGCGCCATCAAACATTCCGTAACCACAGGTTCCAGGATTAGACGCAACCGCAGGCGTTAAGTTTGCCGTATTAGCGCCATTAATTGATTGGCTATTAAAATTACCCGTTTCATCGATAACTTCATTTGCATCACCCAGCCATAATGGTTCATCAAATTGAAAATTTAGTATAGGTTCAGGCAATAAAGGGCAAACTCTTGGTGAAGCATCAAAGTTTAAACCTGAACTTTGGTTGCTGTATACAGTGCTCACCTGCGCAGGCGTTAGTGCCTTGCCGAAAACCAATAGTTCATCGACTAGACCTTCAACTGCTTGTGTTGCTTCAAACGTCCCCCCGAGCGAATCTTGTTCTTGTCCTAAAATAAGGCTAGTAATATTCAGTAGTCCGCTTGGTAGAGTGGCACTCCCCGCTTGCAAAACACCATCTCGATAAAATACATTTTTAGTACTTGATCGCGTCCATACTAAATGGTGCCAGTTATCATCAGAAATACTGCTAGTAATTACCGACTTTGTATTACTTTTTATATGAGGACCAAATTGGTTGCCATTATTAAACCAGAAAATCAATTCATTAAAACTTGTAGCACTTGAGCCTGAAATAATACTTTGGGTGCCCGTTTTCGGTGTTTTATACCACAAAGAAATAGAAAAGTTACTGCGGTTATTTAATGCTTCACTGTTTAGGGTAATATAGTCATTTATGCCAGAATTTGATAAATCAGCCGCACGGCAAATTGCCCCTTGGGTTGATAGCGTTGGTATAGTATTTATCGCATTACCATGATACTCATTACCACTAACATCAATAACAGCATTAGTTGCATTCCAACTTGTTTCATCAAAATGTAAATCTAAAACAGGTTCAGGAAAAACAGAAATAGGACAAGTACGCGCAGTACCATCGTAGCCTAACCCTGCTGTTTGGTTATCATAAATAGAGCTAACATCGTCGAGTGATATGGCCTTATCAAACACTAAAAGCTCATCAATTAAGCCTTCAAACGCTTGTGATGAAACAAAACTTCCACCAATACTGTCTTGCTCTTGTCCGAGAATAAGGCTTTGAATATCTAATGGTAAAGCAGATTGTGCAATACAGCCCTTGAAAAGTTTATCAACAAATAAGCAACTTTGACTGCCTTCGCGAGTCCAAACTAAATGATGCCAGTTATCATCAGCAATTGACTGTGTACTAATACTACCATTAGTAATATCTTTTAAAAAAGGAGCAAAATTGGTATCACCCGTAAACCACATAAGTAATTCATTATTGCTAGCGCCAGCCCCCGAAAGTAAACTCTGGTTTGAGGTTTTAGCTGTTCTGACCCATAAAGAAATACTAAAGTCGTTTTTGCCTGTTAAAATATTTTTAGGTAAAGTCGCATAATCAGAAGTTCCTGTTGCAGAAAGATCAATAGCATTACAGACCACACCTTCTTCTATTGGTTGGCTAGATTTAGCTTGTCCGTTGAAGCCGCCAATACTATCGACTATTTCACTCGGTATATCTGCATATTCGGTTTCGTCAAAGCGGTATTCTGCTATGGGAGCAACCGACGATTCACACATACCATTAAAATCAGCATTGATGATGTTACTGGCATTGTAGTTAACACTAAAACTAGTAGCACTTCCTAAAGTAGTCACCGCGCCATTTATTATGCCATTACCACTTATTGCTGTTGCTCCTTTTACGTAAATAATGGCATTGATAACGGTGTCATCACCTGATATTTGTAAACTGCCATCAACAACTATGATTAGGTCTTCTGGATTACCATTTTCATTGATCTTGACATTTTGCCAACTAACCGAAGATCTAAAAAATAATCGAGCGGTTTTTTCTGTACCGGTTACTGCACCAACAAAAATTTCACCTTGACTTCCAAGATTCGAATTTGAATATAAATTATCACCGCGAGGTAAAATGGCACCATTAGTTAGCGTATTACCTGAGGTGTTAGTCGGAAAGTTAATTAATTGTTCATTTGCTGGCGTATTCTGACGCCATCCTGATGGAAAAATAGTTAAACAGTCCACCGCGTATGTATGGGGGATTACGGCAAGCAATAGAAAAAGAAGCCATATCAAACGATGAATCATGGTAAGCTCCTCGCTTCTACTTGAATTTTTCTGGTACTGTCCATAGTAGAGCTATCACATGTCCCCGTGCTGGTTAAGCGGTAGAATTTTTCACCTGTTGTAGTATTGGTAGCATACTCCTCACATTTGGTAAAAGCTTCACAGTGATACAACCCTGCTTGGCCTGAAAAATCATAGCTTGCCGTTACTGGTGTAGTGCAATAAGTTGCTGATCCAGTGACGGGATTTAACGGAAATAACTTTTGCAATTCCGCTTGCATCGCAGAATTAGCAGCCATATAAGCGCGAGTGCCAATTACCTCTTGTGCAATAGCCTCACTACTGGTTGATAAAACACGCATCAAGGCATTACCAAGCAACATTAACACAATAATAATAAATAACGTCATCATAAGGGCGCTACCTCTTTGTTTTTCAACTGTAGAAGGTACTTTAGAAAGCTGGAATAAGCGATTTATCATTTGGTGTTAATCATTATGACACTCATAAAACAACGTTAACGCTAAGTTAATAAACATGCAAATAAAAAGCAAGCAAACCCAGTGATTACAAGGCTAGTAACATTAACAATATTGGCTGTTAACTACGGAATATTCTCAATATGTACATCATTATTAAACACAATTTCTTCACCATCACGATTAAAATGAAGTTTAATTTGCACAACAGAATTTCTTTGCAAAGATGCTGGCGAATAAACAAAAGGTGGATTATCTTTGTCAAATGTTACATTCTCAGCCATTAACGACTCACTGCCCACGGGGGTTAATGATTGAAATGCCTCAAAATTATTCCCTTGAAAGCGTTTTAACTGAAAATTACTAACACAATAAGACACGGTTGAGTCAAACACATAAAGCCTGTCAGTGGGCGAATGTTGCTCAAATACCATTCCGCCAGTAGGCTCAATCGGTACAGTCCAAATATCCCCTATTAAACCAGAAAACGGTTTCAATTGTGTCACTTTACCATCACCTGAGTTTATATCAAAATCATAAACATCTGATGGTGTCAGTGGATAAACCACAATGTAATCGGGACAAGTACCAGAGCAACTACTAAATGGAGCATCTTGAGAATTAACAAAGTTAACAACATCAATATTCGCTCGTTTGTTGTCAGGCACTACAGGAACATCAGTATAAATAGTACTGGCTTTAATTGGGATAAATTCAATGCATTGCTGTGTAGTAAATGGAGTAATTGGTGTGATTCTGATACTATTGGGCACTGCATTTCTGATTTCTCTATTGAGTCTTTCAATAGCAAATCGCGCGCTTGATAACAAATCATCACGCTCGCTAACATTTAAATAAGTTTGCGTACTCAATGATATAAAACTCGTTATCCCTAAAGACATAACACCAAGGATAATAATAACGATAATTAACTCTAATAGTGTAAAGCCATTGTTTTTATTAATTAAAGCCTGTTGGTTTGGACACTTTTGTTTAACATCGCTTTGCCTTGATTGAGAATTAAGCATCAAAAATTTGCCTTATGGGTTGCGAATTTTATCTCAGTGCCTAAAGGCGTCGTAACGGTAACGGTTATTTTTTTCGCTGCTCGGTGAGCTAAACCTAAAGAGGCGCCGTCGTACGTTACGTCTATATAAATTGTAAAATTTGTATAACTGGCGTGCAAACCTTCACCTTGAGCATTATAACGTTGTGCATATTCATCAAAATCGTCAACATCATTATAAGTCGCTCTCGTTTCTGTTATACCTAATACGGTATCTGGCCCAAAATTCACCTTATCTGTGCAAGGATTGGCAGAGCCATCAGACTTAGGTTCACCACAACGCAGTAAACCACCAACCATATCTGATTTTTCATCAAACGCGCGTGAGCTAATATCATTTAATAAGCTTTGACCAAGTTCTGCCGCTTTAACTTGTAGTATTTGGTCTGCACTTTTTTGCTCGGTTGGGGCTATCAATATTGAAACAATCGATAAGGATATTGATAACACAACGATACCGACAATTAACTCTATTAACGTAAAGCCAGAGGCAAGTTTAGTATACTTTTTTGATAGGGCAGTAGGTCTATTTCGCATGAATATAACCCTCTGATTCGATCTCTATTTGCAGTGGGGTATCGGTTCCGTGTTGAACATTGATGGTGCAACCGTTATCACAATCATTTTCTAAAGACGTATTTGTGTTAGCAACGGGTCGTCCCATACTATTAAACGTTACTGCACTAGGGTTTGATTTTCCAGCTATACCAAAATTAACAGTATACTTATCTTCAACAATAAACCCTGTGGCATCAGGCTGCCAATTATTTGGAAAAGTTATTTTTGTACAGTCAAGCCTATCAGGGGTACCATAGCGTGACACATTGAGATCATTATCAAAAATTAGTTGATGACAATAGCGCTGACCCGTTACAGCCAAAACTGTAGAGTCAGTTTGCTGCATTGCCCGTTGCTGAGTTAAGCGCAACGCGGATATTAGTTGTGCGCGATGTGTATGGGCTTCATAACTCGCCGTACCATCAAATTTAGGCAACACAGCAACAGCAAGTATTCCGATAAGAATAATAACGGTAACTAATTCTACTAAGGTAAAGCCAATCTGATGTTTATTCATAACCATTAAATGATATTTTTAGTCAAAAAAGGAGAGCTTAGCTCTCCTTTTAAAGTTCACGATATTAATGTATTTATTTTATAGTTATAAACAAGGAGTGATAACATAAGTTGGCGGTGTTGTAGCACTCGCAGCCTGAGTATAGGTAATATAACAGCTGGCTGAGCTGTCTCCTATGGTAGTTGCTGTTGGAGCTGTGCTTCCTTTCGGATAAACAATATAATTCCCACCAATGACGACTGAATCAAAATCAGCAGCTACATCAAGTAAGTCATCCCACGTTCCAGGGTTATCAGCTATGATTGCAGCAGTATACTCAGCTAAAGGGTAACCATAGTTTATTTGTGTTTTTTTAGTATTAACATAGACAAACTCTGTCGTAGCACTTGCATTTTTCTCATTACCAGCAATTAATGATTTGCTATAAATTAAACTAGACGCTGACTGCATTGATGCTTTTACTGCTTGAAGTGTTGCCGTTCTCGCGTCATCTTGAAGGTTTATAAATTTAGGCGCTGCAGTTACCGCTAAAATACCTAAAATAACAATAACCACCACTAATTCAATTAATGTGAAACCTGTTTGTTTATTCATTGTTTGTCTCGCTGCATTTTTCATATTAAAGCCCTACTTCTATTTTGGTATTTTTAAAATTAATTATCTTTTACGTAAACGGTTACCGTGCTAGTAGCTGGTTGGTAGGTAAAACTTTTGCCTGTGGTTATAGTACCTACGGGGGTTGGTGCTAAATAAACGCCACTTGTATTACGTTCTAAACTTTCTTTTAAATAATAATGACAAGTTGAATTTTCATTATCGCCTGACTCACTAGCATAATAACGCATTGAGCTATCTGTATTTAACGTAGTGATTGAGTTAGTTATATTCGGTGGTTGTTGTAGTATACTCTCCCACACATCAACACAGTTAGCAGCATCAAAGCCTGTTCCTAACCCTGCCCCATCATTTGAAACCGCAACTGAACCTGTAACATACCCTGGGCGAATCGTTGTCGTCTCTGTTGTCAAAACTAACTGAGTGCCATCATAGTTTACACTATTAAAACTACCCTCTTGTGGCCGTCCTTCGGCTTCCCACTGCGCTCTAGCTAATGAAATAGCCGTTGCAAAACCTCCCGCCATACCTTCAATATTTGCTTGCTTGGCTTGTTCTGTTAAGTCGATAAATTTAGGGATAGCCGTTACTGCTAAAAAGCCTAATATAACGACAACAATGACGAGTTCAATCAAGGTGAAACCTGAAGATTTTTTCACGCGCATTTTATTACTTACATTCACCATATTAACCTCTCAACGACTTACTTATATTTGATTGTAGCAGTGATTTATTTACTAAGTCACTTATTTAACGCTATTAATTGTACTTTAAATTCAAATGGAATATCAAAACACTAATTTATTGTCATTACCTTGCTCACTTTACCTTTCGCAGGGTTGTACTGAAAATAACTTCCGTCTTGTAATACGTAACGACATTCACTATTTTTGCTATTTGATTCACTATAAAATGTATGCACCTCTACCGCACTCACCACCAGTTTTATATCTCTAATGGGCACTTCCATTATTAATTGCCAAATGGCTTCACAAGACAACTCAGCTTGCTTTACGTCTATCCAACCAGCTTTATTCACAGGCACTGCTTGTTTTTTTTTGCTGAACAAAGATGCCACATAAACTGTCTGGGGTTGTTTATCCATCATCCATTGCGCATGTACTGCATTCACTTTGGTATTAAAGGTTTGCGCTATAGTAGCGAAACCCGCTTGCCTAAATTGTGATTCGTTTTTAATATAAAAATTAATAAAAACGGCCATTAATACGCCCACAATGACAACAATCACAATAAATTCGGCAAGCGACATCTCCTTTTTTTCACTGTTTGTTGTCATTTCATAAAGCCTCTGTCAGAATGAATTTCAACCTACAATATTTTATACCATATGTGGTATTATTTACCTTGCATAGCTGATGCCATATCCCACATTGGTGTAAATATACCTAACGCTAGTATTAATACCATCACCGCAACCACAACCAATAATATGGGTTCTATTCTAGCGGTTAGGGTACTTAAATCGTAATCAACTTCTCGCTCGTAATAATCACCTACTTCTTTTAGTAACTCATCCACTCGACCCGTTTCTTCACCTACGGCAATCATTTGCAAAACCAATGGCGTAAATAAATTACTGGCAATGGCTGAACGTAATAAACTTTCACCACTTTCAATGGCTATTCGCATAGCAATAATTTTTTCTTGCATAAATTTATTATCTACGGCGTCAGCAACAAGCGTTAACCCCGTAGTCATTGGAATACCTGACTTTAAAATAATACCAAAACTATGAGCAAACCGAGCTAAAATTGAACGTTCAATAATACTGCCAATAACAGGTATCTTGGTTTTACGTTTATCCCATTGGTAACGCCCGTTTTTAGTTTTCAATGACCGTATAAGCGCAAAGTAAGCCGCGATACAAGCAAAAAGCATATACGGCCAATAATTCAAAAAAAGGTTAGAACTAGCAATTAAAAATTTTGTTGCTAAAGGTAATTCAGCCCCCAATTTTGAAAACATATTGGCAAAAGTAGGAATAACAAAAATATTTAAAATAACCAATGCCGCAGCAAGCGCTATTAATACCATTGAAGGGTATCTCAAAGCTGTTTTAATGCGCTTTCTAGTCGCCTGTTCTCGCTCTAAATAAGACGTTAATTTCAAAAATGATTCTTCTAATTGCCCTGTATTTTCACCAACATGAACTAAAGAAACAAATAATGAACCAAAAATATTAGGGTGTTGGTTTAACGCAGAAGATAAGGTATATCCACCTTCCAATTGACCACTTATTTCAGTTAAGGCTTTTTTTAATGTATTTGATGTGCTTGCGTCAGCCATACCATGAATAGCACGCAAGATAGGAACACCTGAACGCATTAACGCATACATTTGCCGTGAGAATATAATCAACTCGTCAAGTGAAACCTTGTCGAAGCCAAAAATTTCGTTAACATTTTTACTTGCAAGGTTATTTGATGAATTTTTGCTTGCGCCAACAATAGATATTGGCGTAATATTTTTGCGTATTAATTGCTCCGCAACAGCTGAGGTATTATTCGCTTCAATAGTGCCCTTAACTTGGTTACCACTGTTGTTACGACCAATATAGTTAAATGATGCCATTTTTATTTATTATGCCTCTTTGCGCATTGTATTTTTACAAGCAACTTATACTCTATACCACATCAACCGTTTCTACTAAGCGTAGCACTTCTTCTACTGTGGTAATACCTTGTGCCGCATAATCAAAGGCAGCAAGTGCTAATGGCGTAAACGTTGGGTTTTCTCTTGATAAACGCGTAAAAGCTTCTGAGTCATCACGCTTTAGTGCAGACATCATTGGCTCGTTCATTTCCAACAACTCAAAAACCCCTATTCGGCCTTTATATCCCGTATATTGACAACTTTGGCAACCTCGACCATAGACAAATTTAGTCGTTTTAACTTTATCACCAGCTAGGTTGCTTAACCATAATAATTCTTGTGCTTCTGGCTGATATTCCTCTACACAACTTTCGCAAACTCTACGTACCAATCGTTGTGCAATAATCGCACGCAATGAACTTCCCACTAAAAAGCCAGCAGCCCCCATATCAATTAATCTTAACGCACTCGTAATAGCATCGTTAGTATGAAGTGTGGACAACACTAAATGACCTGTTAATGCGCCACGTAAACCAATTTCTACCGTTTCTTTATCACGCATTTCACCTACCATCATAATATCGGGATCTTGACGAAGTGCTGTGCGTAATACGGCTGAAAAAGTTAAGTCTATTTTGGGGTTAACTTGTACCTGATTAATACGGGGCAAGCGATACTCAACGGGGTCTTCTACGGTTATTATTTTTTTACTGGCGACATTGAGTTCACTTAAGGCGGCATAAAGGGTAGTTGTTTTACCGCTTCCTGTAGGTCCTGTAACCAAAACCATTCCATGAGGACGGGTAATTTGGTGCCGAATGCGCTTAATAAACTCATCTGGCATACCTGTTTGGTCAAAAGCAAGTAAACCTGCGGATTGGTCAAGTAATCGCATAACCACAGACTCACCATATTGCACAGGCATTGTTGACATACGTACATCAATACTATGACCCGATATTTGCAAATGAAAACGGCCATCTTGCGGTATTCGTTTTTCAGAAATGTCTAATCCCGCCATCAGTTTTAAACGTAAGACCATTGCCGAAGCTATTTTACTTTCTTTTAAAATACTTTCTTGCAAAACCCCATCGATACGTTGGCGAATACGTAATTGGCTTTCATCAGGTTCAATATGAATATCTGACGCACGCATTTGTACTGCATCTTCAAACACAGACTGCAGTAATTTACCAACGGTTGCATCACCTGTTTCGTCAACAAACGAGGTTGATAAATCAAAACTTGATGACTGTTCATATTCTTCTTCAAGTTGACTGGCAAAAGATTCTATGTCGGCTGTTCGTCTATAAAGACCGTCAAATGCATCAAACATTTGTGAGTCCATCACAACAGCAAACTCTAACCGTTTAGGGGATAGTATTTTTTCTAGTTGATCAATTGCGTTTAAATCAGCAGGATCACTCATACCAACAATAACAGAGTCACCTTTGTCTTCAATAATCAGCGCCCGTAATCGCCTTGCATGAACTTCTGATAATAAATTAGCACTTTCAGTAGGTATGCGTCGTTGACTAATATCTAAAAAAGGTAGACCGAGTTGTTGCGCTAAAAACTCTAACAACTGTCGCTCAGAAAGATAACTTAACTCTATTAGCGTATCACCTAATTTCCGACCCGTTGTTTTTTGGCTATTTAACGCCTGCATTAACTGTTCATTAGTAATAATATGCTCATGAACGAGTAGATCGCCTAAGCGCATTTTTAATTTGGGAGCTGTCATCTTTTTATTCTCCTAAAGCTTGCATACGTTGCTTAGCAAACTTAACTGATGATGCGGATAAATCTGCTTTAGCTAACGCAAGTGCATAGGCATTAACGGCTAATGAAAATTGGCTATTTTTGTCATAAACAATAGCCAAACCCAAATACCAACGACCATTATCAGGTTGCATTTTAATCAACACTTGATAAGCCATTATAGCACTTGGGTACTGTTCTATTTTTTGAGCAATATTAGCAAGCATAACTTGATATTCTTTTTGTTCAATTGATGCTAACGGCTTTAATGTATTATAGGCTGCGGTTTCCTGCCCTTGCTTAAGTTGTATTTGAGCCTTCATTAAACGCATTTCACTGTCGAATTTATCAATTGCTATCCCTTGAGACAGCAAATTAACAGCCTGTTGATATGCTTGTCGTCCAAACCATAAAGCGGCAAGCTTTTTACGGGCTTGTTTTTGGTTTGGGTCAATAATGAGAATATCTTCAAATAATTGTTCAGCTTTAATGATGTCGTTATTATTGATTGATTTTTCGGCTCTTGCCAGCTTTTGTACTATCAACTCGCTTGATGTTAACTGACGTCGAGAAACAGACATTTGACCACGTGAGCCGTTTGCTTTAGCTGTTGTATTTGTTGGTGGTAATACTTCAATATTTACAAGTTCAGTACCAGCGAGCCGTGTTTGTTCTATGACTTGTGCCTGTTCTGTTACCTGTGTTTGCTGAATGTGTTCTTTTTTATCAAGTTCATCACTAATATTAGGTGCAAACGTTTCACCTTTCGTCGACTCTTGTGTGGCTTCAGCCTGAACTTCACTCTGTGACCGTTGTGCAATAGGTAGAGAACTAGGTTTTGTTTCTGTTTCTGGTTCTGATTCTGATTCTGATTTTAATTGCACTTTTGACTGATGAACTAAATTAACAATCGCTTTCTTTTTTACTTCTGCGGGTGCTTGAAGTGCTATAGCTTGAGTCTGTGTTTGTTCTTCGTGTACGGGAGTTGTTGTTAAGTTAACTAGTTTTTGCTTTTTAGGATCACTTTGTATTTGAGTTTTTTGCAAGTTCCAAATATAAAAACCAAGCGCATTTAAGCTTAGCAATACGGCTGTTGTAAGTAGTATTATTTTCAATGTTGCTGTCTTTTTAGGAGCAATAGATTGCAGAGATACACGTCCTGGCTCTGGTGCACGCTCCTCTAAATCTTTTAACATTTGATTAATAACACTCATTACACTGTCCCAACAAAATAAAAGGCATATATAAAATATCCTAGCAGCGTTAATGTTAAGCTAACGATGACAATAGCAGCGGTTTTTTGTATCCAACCATAATGGTGGACGCTATCTTGACGACAACCAATACTCTCGGTGTCTTTTATTGCGGCCTTAAGCTGCTTTGTTGTGACTTGATATCCACCTTGCCCATAACTTAACATTAACATTTTATGGCATAACACATTAACTAAACGCGGTATTCCTTTACTGGCTTTTGTAATTTTTTTACAAAGTTTTTCAGAAAATAATACTGCCCCTTTATAACCTGCAACTTGTAATCTGTGTTGAATGTATTGCTGTACCTCTTCATTATTCATCGCTCTTAACCGATAAGAAAAAGTAATACGTTGGTACAATTGTCTAAATTCGGTTTGCGCTAAACGCTGATCTAACTCAGGCTGAGCAAATAACACAACCTGCAATAACTTACGTGTTTCTGTTTCTAAGTTGGTAAACAAACGAAGTGCTTCTAGGCTTTCAGCTGGTAATGCCTGCGCTTCATCAAGAATAAGTACAACAGAATGTCCTTGGCTGTGCAATTCAAGCAATCGATTTTGAATACGTTGTGTTAATAACTGAGCAGACATGCGTTGTGCTTGCTTTACTCCTAACTCAAGTGCGACAGCCCTTCTAAGCTCATCTGGATTCAAATAAGGGTTAGGAATATAGGCTGTTACAAAATGCTCGGGGATTTCATTAAGTAATTTACGGCACAACAAGGTTTTACCTGTGCCAACTTCACCCACTACCTTAATGAAACCTTCACCTGTTTTTAGCGCTGTCATCAACACAGCAAAAGCTTCATTATGTGACTCAAGCGCTAAAAAAAAATGTGTATTTGGCGTCAGTGTAAAGGGAAGTTCTGTTAAGCCAAAATGATACAAGTACATAAGCGCTAATCTATTTTATTGGTTTACTGAAACATCTTCTTCAGGAAACCATTTTTTTAATAATGCTCGTGCATCTTGCAGTTGTGTATTCCATGTATCTTGACCAATCACAACAGGTTTAAGCAAAATAATTAATTCTCGTTTTTGAGTCGAATCAGTGATACTTTTAAATAAACCACCAATAACTGGAATATCACCAAACAGTGGCGTTTTAGACTCTTGGTCAATAGTGTAGGTTTCAATCAAACCACCGATAACGACTATTTCTCCTGATTTAGCCCTAATAATAGTATCAGACTCTCGAACGCGGCTTTGTGCTAGGGGTAAAATTAACTCTTCAGCGCCCAGTTGAATTGTTTTGTTTTGCTCGTCAGTTACCGTAACCGATGGATGAACATGCAAAATAACACTACCATCTTTATCTATTTGGGGAGTAACGTCTAAAGCAATACCTGAGAAAAACGGCGTTAACTCAACCTCTGGCGTTGTGGTAGTTGACGTGCCCGTTGTGGTAGTGCTTGATACATCCGTAACAAAATATTCATCTTCACCTACTTTTATCACTGCTTTTTGGTTATTCGTTGCGGTAATTCTTGGGCTAGATAGCACTTGCACATTACCTTGGGTTTGAAGTAAATCAATGACACCACTAAAATCTGGGGCAGAAAAACTCAATGAAGTAGCACCGCCAATATTGCTTGATATGGCATTACCATTAATGTTACCGCTGGTGCTGAATGTAAAATCAGTTTTACCTATACTCCCTAGCACTTCGTTCCAATGAACACCTTGTTGGTATTCATCGTTTAAAGTCACCTCCATTATTTTGGCTTCAATAATGACCTGTCTATGCAAATGACTTTCAGTTTCAGCAATAAATTTTCTTACTGCCTCAATTTCTGCTGGCAATCCTCGTACTGTCACCAAGCCAGCTTGAGGCGACACAATAACAGAACGCCCTGCCTCGGTGCCAACAAATGCCGTTAGGGTTTCTTTTAGCTCTACCCAAAAATCAGATTCATTTTCAGTGTAAATATTAATTCCGCTATTGCCTTGACCATTTTGGCTATTTTGATTGTTGCTACTACGGTTGCTACTGTTATTATTGCTATTATTGCTATTACTACTACCCCCGCTATTAGGGTCGTTCTCTGACACACCACCAGAATTAATACTCGTGCTAGAAGTACCAAAGCGCTTCAAAAACAAATAATTTAACGCAAATGTTTCTGTGCGAATTCCTGCGGGATAAACTTGAATAATATTATCTTTAATACGAATATCATAACCATAAATAGCTTCAATTACCTCGATAGCTTCAGTGAGCGTTACGTCAGTTAAATTCAAGGTAATACTACCACTTACATTAGGATGAATGGCAACACTGTAACTAGAACCTTCTACAATCGCGGCAAAGAAATCTTTTGCATCAACTGATACAGCAGAAATCTCAAGTCTTTTTTCTGATAAAAGCCCTTGTTTAGCTTGTGCTAAACCTTGCTGCATTAACTCTTGTTGAACTGAGCTAGGTACTTCTGTTAAAGCTTTAGGAGTATTCAATGTTTCGGTTTCATTAATGGCTTGCGCTAACTCATTCTTCATGTCGTCAGGAGAGTTAGGTATGCTTTGACAACCTGCCAATGTTAGCAACAGGGTAGAAAGGGCTACTTTTAATTTTGGCTGTTTCATAATTTCATTTATCTTTATTATTTTCATGGTCTAACATTAAATCATTCAATGTAGGCTGATCTGCTATTCAACAATTAAGCAATAAATTTGCTTCTACAAAAAACACTTCGCTTTCCTATTTGAAACACAGAGCTGTGCTTTTTCACCTTCATCCTACTTGGCTACACTCACTTTTATAATGTTGTTTTTAAACAGAGTTAATTCTATTCGATCAGCTTCGCTGCGTAATACAACACTGTGTGTATTGATTTCAGTTAACTGATACTCGCCAATATAATCTTTAACTTTCAAAACATTACCACTAATTACAACAGTATGAACACCTTCACCATAAATAATTGACTCTAACACCAATGTTTTCCCTTCAGGTGTTGTTGACGTTACCCCTTTATGACCAAAAGGACGTGTTGGGTCAACCTTAGCTGAAAAAGCCTTATTTACCATAATTAACAGAACAATTAACAATAAATAACTATATTTAAACACCAACAAACTCCTTCTTAGTGCCCAAACTATACATTTGTATTTCTAATTCGCTATTAGGATATTCAATTACCTTGAAATTAAAATCTTGCCAGAAAAACTTCCAAGAAAGCTGCTCAAGCCGTGACAAATAGCTTTGCAAATCAAAATAACTGCCCGACAGTTTAATCTTAAAACCATGACGATATAAATTAACCCCTGCAGGCAGTTTGTTATCTAATGTTGGCTCTGTCGATATTTCGGTTGACGATTCTGGTGATAACGCTGCTAGATCTTCTTGTGATTGTATATTAGACAAAAGTGGCTCTGCACCTAATAATTCAAAAGAAAGCAACGACACGTTTTTTTCAAGTTTTAATAAATCCAATAAAGCATATCGCATTTGCACAGGGCTAATTAAATCACTGGTTAAACTTAATAGTTTTTCATCTATTTTTGCCAACTTCGCTTCATACTGTGCAATTTTATTATTAGCGTCTTCATTTGGGTCACGTTGTAAAGCAGCCTGCATTTCTGCATTCATAATATTCAATGTTTGGTTACTTGTTCGCAGTTGCACAATTTGTTGAGCCGACTTTCGGTTTTCAAATATTTTTGCATCAATAAACAAATAAAAAGTAATAAAGATGATAGCAACTAACCCTGTCAGGATAATCAGATATTGTTCACGGGGTGTTAAGTTAAGATAATCGTCACAATACTCTTGCCATTGTTTACTCATGACTAGGCGCCTCTACTTTTGAGCTAACCATAAATTCAGTTATATGCTGTTCATTTTCTGATAATTTAAAGTGCGAAAACGACTTGCCCGACAATAATGTCGAATTTTCAAAACCAGCTAGCCAAGCTGGTACGGCTTCAGGTGTTAAAGCTACACCAGAAAATGTCATATCGTCATTATTGATATTAATCGCCATTAAACGAATATCTTGATGATGCGAGTTAGCTAGATCTCCCATCGCACCCGCAAAACCCGTTACATAGGTATTACTACCATTAGTTAATTTTGTATGCAGCGCTTGTTTGGTCTTCATTATTAATTGAAGTGTTTCAAGTTTGTCTGATAATTCTCTGTCAACTTTACGAGATGATAATTGTGCTGTCAGTGTATTTTGTAAATTGGTATAGTCGCTATTCTCTTGTTGTAAAAAGGTTAACTGTGTTTGAAGAGTTCCCTGAGTGTAATGCGTTTGTAAAACCCAGCCTAACATAATCAATAGTGTAAAACCCCAAACAAGAACAACACGTGGTAAGGTCAATAAAACCTTTTTAGGTAAAAGCTCTGGTTGTAATAAATTAATAGTAAGTTTGCTAGCGTTAACTGTCATGTGCTAACTCCTGCAAATGCTCTGCTGCTCTTGCTTCGCTCATGGTTGCGCCTATCGCTGACGCATATTCACGCCGAGCTTCATAGGGTTTGGGTAAAGCTAATAAGCTAACAGGCAAATGAGAGTTTTCAGCGAGTTTTCGAGCAAAAAAACTTTCTGTTTTCATTGGTAGTAACACTTTAATATCTTTAATAGGTGCTTGCTTTAATTGTCGTTCAAAATAATCTGAGGAACGTTGAATTTCTAAGGCAAAACTATCAATGACAGTCATCGTTAACTCATCTTCAGATTTATTCGCTATCTGGCTAAATCCATGTAACCTTCGGTGAAAGTATAACTTTCCTTGCTTGATTATCAAGAGCACGACTTCTTCATTGGGTTGTTGACATACTAATAAACAAGCATCATTTTGTATTGGCAATAAGTTAGCAAAAGCAAATTCAGCAATTATGATACTTGCAACCTCCATGTTGCCTGCGTTTGCTGCACTTACAATCTGCTTAAGTTCATTCAATGGTGAACAAACTACATTAATTTTTTCTTTCCCACCTGCGAGCACAGGACCATCAAAATAATCTAGCACCATGTTTTCAGGCGAGATACTGACCAGATCTTTCACTTGCCATTTCAAGGCACTATTTATTTCAGCAGCAGGAACTGTAGGTTTATCAACTTGCACTATTTGAGATTGCTGCCCGTTTAGCACTATATGGCATTTTCCTACAAGCCCCTCGTTCGCTTCTGCTTCAATGATTACAGCAGAATAATTTAATTCATGAACATTAAGCGACTGAAAACTTGTACCCGTTACCTCTTCTTCTTCGGACGAAATCGTAGCCTTTATACTAGGTAGAGAACATATTGCAACAGAGTTATGTTGCAAAGAAATACCAACCAACTGATTTGACTGTTTTTTTGCTATTATATTTTTTATTTTTGTTAGTAAAGACATTTATCAGTGCTGTATTCTTTTGAGTTAAGATATTAAAATAAAATACTAAAAAAAGTATTTAAAAGAAGTACTTTTAACAATATCCTTTATTGGCGTATGCCTGCAAGTATTTTCGCTGACTTATTATCTTTATCAAACCAGAATGTACACGTAATGACCATTTTATCTGAACTACAGCCAATACATCACCCATTGTTTATTCATTATAATGTACAAGTTCATGTTAAACGTGATGATAATATTCATCCGATTATTTCAGGTAATAAATGGCGCAAACTAAAATATAATTTAGTACAAGTAAAACAAAGTGAGCACATAAAAGGAGTTATTAGTTTTGGTGGGAGTTATTCAAATCATATTCATGCGTTAGCCTTTGCCTGTTATCAGCAAAACATTCCTTGTGTTGGCATTATTCGTGGCGAGAAAAACTATGCCAGTAATTTCACTTTATCTTGGGCTAGACACTGGGGTATGAAATTGTATTTTGTTGATAGAAAAACTTACCGACGTAGACACGATACTGGCTACTTAAGGCAATTACAGCAAACATTTCCTGATTATTTTATTGTGCCTGAAGGCGGTAGTAATACATATGCTATTTCAGGGGTTGCTGAAATAATCACTGAGTTAAACCAACAAACTAATTTTGACACTTTAATCACACCTACAGGCAGTGGTGGCACATTAGCAGGTCTTATTACTGGTGATTACAATAAAAAGAGTAAACAACATAAATTATTAGGTATTGCTGTATTAAAAGAAGCAGATTATTTAGTAGATGAAATACACAAACTAATCCCCCCATCAGCAAAAAAACATGATAACTGGCAATTACTTACTGATTTTCATCGTGGTGGTTATGCTAAATTTAGCAATATTGATGTTAAGCAACTTCTTGAGTTTAATTACATCACAGGCGTTGATTTTGAACCAATATATTCAGGAAAAATGATCCTAGCTTTTCTTGATTTACTTAAACAAGGTTATTTTTCTAGTGGTGAGCGTATCGTATTATTGCATACTGGTGGCATGCAAGGTATTGGAGGCATGATAGAACGTGGAATTTTAAATGCTAAACAATGGTCAATGCCTGAGCAAGCTCAACAATTATAGTGCGGCTTACATACAAAAAAACCGTAACAACATAAGCTATTACGGTTTTTAAACAATTAGTTTTTTACTGCACGAATAAGCTAGTTTAAAGCTGAACGTATCTGGCCGCTTACCACGCCCATGTCTGCTTTACCTTGCATTAACGGTTTCAATACAGCCATTACTTTACCCATGTCAGCCATTGAGGTGGCACCAGTTTCAGCAATAGCATTATTTATTAACGTGCTAATTTCTGCATCGGTTAACGGTTGAGGAAGAAAGAATTGTAATGCAGTAACTTCTTCAGCCTCTTTTGCAGCTAATTCATCACGACCACCGTCGGTAAACATCTTAATAGACTCTTTACGTTGTTTAACCATTTTGGTTAAAACCGCAATAACATTGTCATCAGTTGCTTCAGTATTGTGATCAATTTCTGCTTGTTTAACAGCAGATAGCGCCATACGGATAACACCAAGACGTAATTTGTCTTTAGCGCGCATAGCATTTTTCATTTCATCTTTGAGTTGAGCTAGAAGTGACATCTATTTACTCTCCAAAGGTGACTAAGGACATTCTTAAATAGAATGCTTAGTACATGCGAACGTGACGAGCGTTCTCACGAGAAACTTTTTTCGCAGCACGTTTAACAGCAGCTGCTTTTTTACGTTTACGTTCCCAAGTTGGTTTTTCATAACATTCGCGACGACGAACTTCTGAAAGGATTCCTGCTTTTTCACATGAACGTTTAAAACGACGTAAAGCTACGTCAAATGGTTCGTTTTCTCTTACTTTAATTACTGGCATGTACTTTTTTACCTTAGTGTGTATCTATATAAATCGGTGTTGAACTTCGGTTTTACTACTTATTACAGCGAAAATAACCTTGTTTACACCCGCTCTATCAAAAATGGGTGACGTATTCTACTGCTAACCACTAAGTAATGTAAAGGATAATTCCTTTGTCTGTGCAAATATACTAGCGAAATGTCATTAGGGCAGGTAAAATCCCCCTACTTTTTATTAAAAAATCAACTTTATGCGAATTTTAGGTATCGAAACCTCGTGCGATGAAACTGGTATTGCTATTTACGATGATGGTCAAGGCGATCTTCCTGAAGGTATATTGGCACATCAATTATATAGCCAAATAGCTGTACATGCCGATTATGGTGGTGTTGTTCCTGAACTTGCTTCCAGAGATCATGTTCGTAAAACTATTCCTTTAATAAAAGCAGTACTAAAAGAAGCAAATTTAACCCCTCAAGATTTAGACGGTGTGGCATATACGGCTGGCCCCGGATTAGTAGGTGCATTATTAGTTGGCTGTTCAATTGGTAGAAGTTTAGCCTATGGCTGGAATTTACCGGCTGTGCCTGTACATCATATGGAAGGTCATTTATTGGCCCCCATGTTAGAAGATGATGTACCCGAATTCCCCTTTGTGGCCTTGCTTGTTTCCGGCGGACATACCATGTTGGTACGCGTTGACGGTATTGGTCAATATAAATTACTTGGCGAATCAGTTGACGATGCTGCTGGTGAAGCTTTTGATAAAACAGCAAAATTATTAGGACTAGACTACCCAGGTGGCCCTGCATTATCGAAAATGGCTGAATCGGGTATTACAGGCCGGTTCAAATTACCACGCCCAATGACCGATCGCCCTGGTTTAGATTTCAGCTTCAGTGGCTTAAAAACAGCCGCAGGTACATTAGTTAGAAAAGAATGCACAGATTTATCAGGTAACAACCTGAGTGAAAGCGCACTTAAACAAACCCATGCTGATATTGCTAATGCCTTTCAGCAAGCTGTAGTAGATACGTTAGCGATAAAATGCAAACGGGCATTAAAACAAGAAAACTTAAATCGCTTAGTGATTGCTGGTGGTGTCAGTGCAAATACAGCATTGCGTAACAAATTAGCGGTTACCACCCAGAAACTTGGTGGCAGTGTTTTTTATCCAAGGCCAGAGTTTTGTACGGATAATGGTGCAATGATTGCCTACGCAGGTTTACAACGATTAAAAGCAGGTACTCATGCAGACTTAACTTTTAAAGCCAATCCTCGTTGGTCGTTGGATTCACTGCCAGCGGTATAAAGCAGCATAAAACCACACATTCATACATTCACAATTTTCCCAAAGCATCACTGATTAATTTTGGTGGAAATTTTATTCTCTGTGCCATTAAGTAAACGTGAAATATTATCTTTATGGCGCCATATAATTAGCATACTTAGCATTAAGGTGGGATAAACATAAATTGGTTTTAGTAAAAATACATAAAGTGGTGCAAATGAAACGGTAACAATTGCTGCTAAACTTGAATATTTAGTCAGTTTAGCCACACTTACCCAAGTAATAATTAGCAACACGCCTAAACCTAACCCTATGGGTAATAAGGTTCCTAAAGCAGTAGCAACCGCTTTACCTCCTTGAAAATTAAAGAAGAGTGGGTACATATGCCCTAAACATGCTGCGACACCAATAAATCCAAGATAAATAGGCTCTACTTGCAAAAAATAAGCTCCCCATACAGGTATAGTACCTTTCAATATATCTAAAAATAATACAGTGGCAGCCGTTAATTTATTGCTTATTCTTAAAACATTAGTTGCTCCAGGGTTTTTCGAACCTGTGGTACGAGGATCTGGTAAACCAAGTATTCTACATACTAAAATAGCACTAGAAATTGAGCCTAATAAATAAGCAACAATGATCATGGCAAGCGTTAGTAAAAACATATTAATAACAACATAACAATAAGAATTATCAGAAAAATAACTATTTTATCTATTCTATCTTGTTATCTGCTAGTTTTTCTACACTTGCACAGGTAAACTCGCTTTTTATTTTAAAATAATTTGAAAACAGGTAGCAAATGGACAAGGTTTTTATCAAAGGGTTAACGATTCAATGCACCATTGGCTTCTTTCCTTGGGAAAAAGAAATAAAACAAACATTAGTTATTGATGTTGAGATGGCTTGGGATACCTCTAAAGCTGCGCTGAACGACGAGCTGAATAAAACGCTTGATTACGCTGAAATATCTCAAGCCATTGAAATATTTGCAAATGAAAACCCTGTTGATTTATTAGAAACATTAGCAGAGCGATTGGCTGCTTATTTACGTACACAATTTAATATTCCTTGGTTACGACTAACACTAGGTAAGCCTGGCGCAGTACATAATGCGACAACTGTTGGTGTTAAAATTGAACGCGGTCAGCTTGAACAAAAAACTGATGATAAATCAAACTAACTGATGGCTACTATATATATCTCTTTAGGAAGCAATATTGAACGTGAATATCATGTTCAAAATGGTCTTAACGCATTAGCAAAAGCATTCAACATACCCTTTGAAGAATTAATTTTATCTTCATTGTTCGAAAGTGAAGCCGTGGGCTTTAACGGCAATGCTTTTTACAATATGGTTATTGGTATAAAGACCCAATACAGTGTTGACCAAGTTGTAATGAAATTGCGTGCTATTGAAATTGATTATGGACGTACACTTGATGCTAAAAAATTTAGTCCACGAACCCTAGATCTTGACTTATTACTTTATGATGACTTAATCATTAATAAGCCAGCACAATTACCTCGAGACGAAATAGATAAAAATGCTTTTGTACTTTGGCCGCTAAGTGAAATTGCCCCTACGCTTATTCATCCAATAATCAAGGTTGATTATCAAACACTTTGGCAAAACTATAACAAAATAAGCCAACAACTCACTAAAGTGGAAAATTGTTGGAATTCAATAAAATAAAAGGAAAATAGAAAACCTTATGAGTACGTTAGAGATCATTATTTTGGCTTTATTACAAGGCCTAACCGAGTTTTTACCTATTTCTAGCTCTGCCCATTTGATCTTGCCTTCACAAATTTTAGGCTGGCAAGATCAAGGGCTAGGTTTCGATGTTGCGGTTCATGTAGGTACATTATTGGCTGTAATGTTATATTTTCGAAAAGAGCTGGGCACAATGTCTGTGGCATGGCTAGGTACAATACATATTGGTCCAGCTAAAAATAGCACAGACACTCAAGTTAAATTTGAAGGTAAACTCGCTTGGTGGATTATTTTCGCTACGATACCCGCAGGGTTATTTGGTTTACTTGGCAAAGACTTTATTGAAGAGCATTTACGTTCGGCGCTTATTATTGCACTAACGACTTTGTTATTTGGTTTTTTATTGGGCTTTGCTGACGTAAAAGCTGGCCATCGAGAAACTCACAAACCGTTAGAAAAGTTAGGACTAAAAGGTGCTATGCTTATTGGGTTAGCACAGGCAATTGCCCTTATTCCTGGCACTTCTCGTTCAGGTATCACGATGACAATAGGTTTACTGCTGGGTTTATCTCGCGATAATGCAGCCCGTTTTTCATTTTTATTATCAATTCCTGCTATTGCAATGGCAGGTAGCTATTTAACACTGAAATTAATTTTGTCAACCGAAGGCGTTGATTGGCAAGCTATTGGTTTAGGTAGCTTAATTGCTTTTATTAGCGCTTACGCTTGTATTCATTACTTTCTTATTCTACTAAATAAGTTAGGCATGATGCCTTTTGTTATATATCGTTTAATTTTAGGCTTTGGCTTATTATGGTTTGTAATTGGATAATCAACCCTTACTTAATAGTAACCCTAAAAAATAATTTACATCGAACAAGAGTGATTAAAATATGACTGCCATTACCTTAGAAAACTTTCAACAAATTGTGTTGGAAGAATCAAAAAACAAACTCGTGTTGGTCGCTTTTTGGGCACAACAAATTCCTGAAAGTGTTGAGTTAAAAGATAAATTATCAGCAAAAACAGCGCCTTTTACAGATCAAATACTCATGGCGTCGGTAGATTGCGAAACACAACAACAAATAGCACAACAATTTGGTATTCAGGGCTTGCCTACCGCTATTTTAGTTAAAGATGGTCAACCCCTTGATGGTGTTTCTGGCCCACAAACAGATGAAACTATCGCAACATTTTTGGATAAACATTTACCAAAAGAAGAAGATATATTAGTTGCCAAGGCTCAATCTGCTTTAGCTGAAAATAACTTAAATGATGCACAAAATGCAATATTGCAGGCATATCAACTTGATGACCAACGCGCAGATATTAAATTACTATTAATTGATGTGTATATTCAAACAGGCAAAATACAAGAGGCACAAGCCTTGATTGACACCATAAAACTAGTCGATCAAGACAGCTATTACAAAGCATTATTAGCTAAGTTAGAGCTAGCAAACGAAGCCGCTAATTCACCTGAGATACAAACCCTAGAAGCCCAATTTGCAAACAACCCAACAGATATAGATATTCAACATCAACTTGCCAGCCAATACAGTCAAGTTAATCGTTATGAAGATGCGTTGAAAATTTTATTTAGATTAGTGCAAGCAGGTGATGAACAAACCAAAGATAAAAGCAAAACACTTTTTTTAGATGTCTTAAAAGCGTTACCTGATGGTGACGTACTAGCCACAAAATATCGCCGTAAACTTTATACGTTAATGTATTAACCTAAGTCCCTAAGTCACGTAAAAAGAAAGTTGCGAATTATGAGATGTCCTTTTCATATTATTCAACTCTTCACTCGCAACTTCTCTACGGTAAGTGTTCACTAGCCAAGTAGTCATGTGACTGCATTTCTTGCAAACGGCTTAAGCAACGCTTAAATTCAAAGGCTAAATTACCACCACTGTATAGTGATTCCATTGGCATTGCTGCAGACATAATAAGCTTTACATTTCGCTCATAAAACTCATCAACTAAGGCAATAAAACGTCTAGTACTGTCATCACTTTCTTGACCCATTTGTTTTACATTCGCTATTAACACCGTGTGATAAAGTTGACTAATTTCCATATAATCACTTTGGCTTCGAGCACTTTCACAAAGTACAGAAAAATCAAAATAAACAATACCATCCGCAACACAAACAGTGGGTAACTGTCGATTATTTATCTCAATATCAACATTTTTCTTACCTTCTTCATAAGACAGCTGTTTAAAATAAAGTTGCAAATTATCACTAGCGCGTTGATCAAGTGGAGAATGGTAGATTTCAGCCTGTTCTAACGTTCGTAATCTGTAATCAACGCCACTATCAACATTAACAATCTCGGTGTGCTCATTAATCAATTTAATGGCAGGTAAAAATCGTTCACGCTGTAAGCCATTTCGATACAATTGATCAGGGATAATATTTGACGTTGCCACTAAAATAACATGGTGAGCAAATAATTCTTCAAATAAAGTACCTAAAATCATAGCATCCGTAATATCTGACACAAAAAATTCGTCGAAACAAATAATCCGCGTTTCTTCAGCAAACTTTTTGGCAATAATTTTTAAAGGATCCGACTTTCCCGTTAACGCTTTTAGTTCCTGATGAACTCTGTGCATAAAACGATGAAAATGAACACGCATTTTATTTTCAAACGGAAGGCAATCATAAAAAGTATCAACCAAATAAGTTTTACCTCTACCTACTCCTCCCCAGAAATACAGACCTTTAATAGAGGTTTCATCTTGTTTTTTATAGACTTTTTTCCAACGATTTAATACTTTTTTAAAGCTAGACACTTCTATTGGTTTAGTTTGTAAATCTTCATAGAGTCTTTGTAAATGTAATACTGCATTTTCTTGAGCAGCATCAAAAAGAAAATCATCTTTTGTTAAATCTTGTTTATATTTACTAATAGGAGAAAGTTTAATCATGCGTGAACCATACTTGGCTTGTCTGTTGTTACTTGAAAAATAAAAATTGCCACATATTTTATTGATATGAGAAGTTATCACTACACAAAATTACGTTAGCATTATATTATTGTAAACCATAACTGAATTAATTAATCACAAATTTTATTTTCAATATATTTAAGGTATTCCTATGACAGTCGTAAGCGCATTAATCATTTTTGTTGTTGGCGCGATTATTGGTTTTTTTACCAATCACTTTTTGTCTTCTTCAAATCAAGAACGACGTAAATTATCAGAGCAAGTAAGTAAAAGTGAAGCCGCTTTATCTCAATATAAATTGGATGTTGCAGATCACTTAGCAAGCTCTGCAAATTTGTTAGAACAAATGAACGAAACTTGCCAAACCGCAATGAAACAAATGGAAGAAAGTACTCAGTTATTACAACAAGTAACAGCGAGTGATGTTGACGGTATGCCTTTTTTTTCACAAGAGACACAAGATCAATTGGCACAAACAGCGGGCTTAAGACACCCAAAACGTGTTGCCAAGCCTGAAGAATCAAATCCTCAAGCCCCACTTGATTATTCAGGTGAAGCGAGTGGTTTATTTATTGACCAAAAACAACAAGACAAATCATCGGTGAATTGAATTATTTATTCTTTTCCTTATGAATCAGAAATATAGTGTTACAAATGCTCACAAGGCATTTGTGAACCAAAGGTTTTTTGCTTAGTCTATTTTGAGGTATATTTATTTTATATTAAATTAATTAAATTTAGTTTTAGGAGAATTATTTCATATGAAAAAGTTATCTACTGTCTCATTATCCGCTTTTCTAAGCGCTGTATTACTTTCTAGTTCACTTGTACCAATCGATGCCCACGCCTACTCTATTTGGCCAAGCAGTGTTGATGATAAAACATTGCCAAGCCTTGCGCCAATGTTAGAAAAATCTACCCCTGCGGTGGTCAGTATTGCCGTAAAGGGAACTCATGAAATAAAATCAAATATTCCTGAAATTTTTCGTTTTTTTGGTAATCGAAGTCAAAATCCCAATCAAGTGCATCAACGTCCTTTTCGTGGTTTAGGATCAGGCGTTATTATTGATGCGAAAGAAGGCTATATTGTTACTAACAATCATGTTATTGAAAAAGCAGATGAGATTTTAATCACTCTTAAAGATGGTCGTCAGATTGAAGCGAAAAAAATTGGCTCTGACGCTGATAGTGACATTGCTTTATTGCAAATTGATGCTGACGAATTAACTGAAATTAAGATCGCTGATTCTGACAAGTTACGCGTTGGTGATTTTGCCATTGCTATTGGCAGTCCGTTTGGCTTAGGTCAAACCGTTACGTCTGGTATTGTTAGCGCTTTAGGCCGTAGTGGCCTGAACATTGAAGATTATGAAGATTTTATTCAAACTGATGCCGCGATAAATAGTGGCAACTCTGGCGGTGCGTTAGTAAATTTACGCGGCGAGTTAATTGGGATAAATACAGCTATTTTAGGCCCCAACGGCGGGAATATTGGTATTGGCTTTGCGATTCCAAGTAACATGATGCATAACTTGGTTAAACAAATTATTGAATTTGGCGAAGTACATCGCGGTGTATTAGGTGTTTCAGGTCGTAGTGTAACGAGCGAACTGGCGAAAGCAATGGAGTTAGAAACCAATCAAGGTGGCTTTATTGAACAAGTAATGCCTGATTCAGCAGCTGATGAGGCGGGTATTAAACCAGGTGATGTAATTACTAAAATAAATGGTAAGTCTATAAGAACCTTTAATGAGTTACGTGGAAAAATAGGCTCGATAGGTGCTGGTAAAGAAGTGGAATTAACTATTGTACGAAATGGTAAAGAAAAAGCATTTGATGTGAAGTTAAAACAATCACAAGCAAATAATGTAGCTGCAGCTTCAATTCATCGCATGTTTGAAGGTGCCAAACTAGAAAACAAGAGCAATAACGCTGGTGTTATTGTCAGTGACGTTAAAGACGGCTCACCAGCACAGGCTGTGGGGTTACAATCAGGCGATTTAATTACAGGTATTAACCGCACTCGCATTAATAATGTAGCTGATTTACGTAGTTATTTAAAAGATAAAGAAGGTGTTTTTGCCTTAAATATTATTCGTGATAATTACGCTCAATATTTAATGATTCGGTAGGCGCTTTATCTAGTACGGTTCAGACTTACGTAAAAAGGCTAGTGAAAACTAGCCTTTTTTATTTAGCCTGTAATAAATTTAATCAAATTGCTATAAGCGCTTCGTAGCCTAAAGTTTTGTGGTAAACTCAAAAAAATAAAAATAATTATCATTATGACAATAACGACCCTACTGGAAAATATCCTTTGAAACTAAAACAAACATTAAAGTACATAATAAATTCTGTTAGTTATGGAGTATTATTCGCGGTTGCCGTGTTATTACTAGCACCTAATTCAAATGATAACACGCTGATAAAACAATTATTACGTTCTGAAAAAAAGACACCTCCTCCACTTTCTTTTGCAAAGGCCGTTAGCATTGCTAGCCCTGCCGTAGTGAATATTTATTCTGAAGACATACAATCAAGCCCTGGGTATGGTAGAGAAGCTAGAAAAACAACCACATTAGGTTCAGGTGTTATTATGGAGTCTAATGGTTATATTTTAACGAATTTACACGTAATTCAAAATGCAGATCTTATTCATGTGGTTTTACAAAGCGGCTTACAATTTCCAGCACAATTAATTGGTTTTGATCAAGTCACCGATTTAGCTGTTTTAAAAGTTAATGCGAGCAATTTACCATCTATTCCACAAAACAAAAATCAGCAACCGCTTGCTGGTGATATTGTTCTCGCAATTGGAAACCCCTTAAATTTAGGTCAAACAGTAACCCAAGGTATTATTAGTGCCACAGGTCGTAGTGGCTTAAGTAACACCAGTTATTTAAATTTTCTACAAATGGATGCCGCAATCAATAATGGCAATTCTGGTGGTGCTTTAATTAACACAAACGGTGTATTAGTTGGTATTAATTCAAGGAAATTTACCGAGTCTACCCCACAACTCAACGTACAAGGTATATTCTTTGCTGTACCTTATCAATTAGCGGCTAAAATAATGCGACAAATTATTGAAAATGGCCGCGTGGTTCGTGGCTGGTTAGGTATTTCTGCAACACGTTATTTAACGGATACTAAAGGAATTGTAGTTGAATCTGTTAGTCCTAATAGCCCAGCGCAACTAGGAGGAATTCAAGCAGGAGATGTGATCTACCAAATTGCAGATCAACCTATTAATAGTATTGTACAAGCATTAGACATTGTTGCAGAAACAAGCCCAAATACCGTATTAGTATTTAAACTTTATCGTCAAGGTAAAAGTGTTAAAACAAACATCACTATTGCGGAATTTAGCAATTAACGCGCTTTAGCGTAATCATGTCTGATTAGATTATTTTTTATGCTTGGTTTTATTACTAATATAGGCTTCCATTTCACTAGCAGGCATAGGTTTCGCATAGTAGAAACCTTGTCCGTAAGCACAATCCATTTTTTGAAGAAGCTTAGCATCTTCAGCATTTTCAATTCCTTCACCCACCGTTGCCATATTTAGGTTAGTAGCTAAATCGACAATAGTTTTGATAATGGCTCTATTGTTTTCATGCTCATGAACATTATTGATAAACGATCGATCTATTTTTAACACATCAATAGGAAAACGGTGTAAATAACTTAAACTAGAATAGCCAGTACCAAAATCATCAAGTAGTATTTTCACCCCCAAACGCTTTAATGCTTTCATATTAGACAGGACTATTTCTGTATTCTCCAATAGAGCGCGTTCTGTTAACTCAACTCTTAAATTTTCAGGTTTTACACCTGTTTCCGTTAAAATATTTTCAATATCCTTAGGCAGTGTAGGACTAAAAAACTGATTACAAAATAGGTTACAACTAACATAAAGATCTTGGCAGGATAATGCTTCTTGCCATATTTTTAACTGCTGACATGATTTTTTCATTATTTGAAAATCAATAGCTTGCACTAAATTAGTTTCTTCTGCTAACGGAATAAATTCATCAGGAAAAACAAAACCACGTTTGTCACTCGGCCATCGAGCTAACGCTTCAAAACCTTTTACTTCTTCATTTTCTAATCTAAGAATAGGCTGATAATAAGGAATAAACTCCTCATTTTCAATGGCTTCCCTAATGTTTGCTTCAAGTGTTAAGGCATTTTGTACCCTTTGATGCATACTCGCATCGAACACTTCATAACGCCCCTTACCACTGTCTTTAGCATGATACATTGCAGTATCAGCATCTCTCAACATGGTATCAGCATCGTCATAGCGAGTATCACTGAACAAAATACCAATACTGGTACCTGTAAAAACTAATTGATTATTAATCACGAATGGTTCTTTTAAAAGCTCGGTAATTCTCTTAGCAATTTCAAAGGCTTCTCTATCCGAATCTAAGTCTTCTATTAAAATAACAAACTCATCCCCACCCAGTCGAGCTACGGTATCTTTTGCTCGTAAAATGGCAGACAGTTCAAGTGCAATTAATTTTAATAAGGTATCACCAGCATGATGCCCTAAACTATCATTTACTACTTTGAATCGGTCAAGGTCTAGGAATAATATAGCAAAAGATAATTCGGGTTTACGCTTGTTACAGGCAATCGCATGATTTAATAAATCAACAAATACACCTCTATTGGGTAACCCTGTTAAGTTATCATGTGAGGCAGTGTGCTTGAGTTTCTTTTCAACCTCTTTACGTTGTATGATTTCTTCTTCTAAGGCTAATGTTCTTAGTTTAACCTGTTGCTCTAATAGCTCATGACTTTGCCTTTCTATATCAGACGTTTCACGACGTTTAATCGCAGAAGACACATGATTAGAGACAAAGTTAAGTAATTCAGCATCTTGCTGGCTATAAGTTGTTTGTGGCGTATAACTTTGAATAACCATTACCCCTAATAACTTACCAGAATATCGTAACGGAACACCTAACCAAGAGTGTTCGTTAAGGGTTGGTTTTCTGGTTTCACCCTTTTGGTATAACGCCTCCATATCTTGTTTAGATAGCAAAACCGTTTTTTGCTGGCGAATAACCAACTCAGAAAAATGATCAGATAACTTTCTTGTTTGAAAAAAACGTTGTGAGTCGCTTGTTCCTTCATCAACAACATAGACATACTCTATGGTATCGTCATCTTGATGGTATTTAGCAATAAAAAAATTGGTCGCATTAATCAATTGACCGACAATATTATGCACTTTTGAATAAAACACATTAATGTCAAAACTTGCATCATTTGCTAATTCAGAAATACGGTACAAAGATTCTTGTAATAATTCTGATTTTTCACGTTCTCGTATTTGTGCCATTAACTCTTGCGTTCGAGCATTTACCGCACTGGTTAAGCGTTCTTTATCCTGTAAACGAACCATAGCGCCAACCACATGCTGCCCTGCAAAAGTTAACATATGTAGATCTTGTTCTGAATAGCGTGTTTCTTCGGAATAGCTTTGCACAACCATGACACCAATCACTAAATCATTGTGTAATAATGGTACGCCTAACCAATCTGTTCCTGTGGTGCCATGATGTTTAAGTTTACCATTTTCTTCTAATTTTTTTTCTAACTCTGGCGTGATTAATAAAGGCTGGGACGAATCTATAATTAAAGAAGTAAAGGAGCCTGCATAATCCTGATAGTCAATAACCCCAACAGGGCCTTCATCTTTTTCATCTACGTAATAAACAAACTCTAAGGTAGAAAAAGTTTGGTCATAAGTCACAATGAAAAAGTTTTCAGCGGTCATTAATGAACGAATAGTACTATGCACCTGTGGGTAAAAATGAACTAAGTCATCGCATTCTTGAGACAATCGATTTAAATTAAATAAGGCACTGTAACGCAGTTGCAAGTTATTATATTTTTCTTGCAGCATTAGCAACTTAGCGTCGTAATCTTGCTCTTTTTTATTCTGTATAACAGTATTCCCATGTTTTTTTGATTGAACATCAGTCATAAATAAAAATCGCCATCTCAACAACTTATCATCATTTAATTACATAAAACTTTCAGATAATCATAATGAACTTTTATTAACAAAAAATCCACTTTAGCAAACTTGAATTACTAAAACTTAATGTATTAATGTTTATTTGCTTCTGTATTCATTTTATTTTTTATTTCTTCTGTTTTATGTTTGTTACCGCAAATAGCCTGTTGTTTTTCATCACGATAATAGCGAACATCAATACAGTCTTGCTGATATCTACGCTCAAGTTCGGTGCGAATTAGAGGCTGACCTTTGGCATTCACTATTTGACGTTGTAAAATTTGGCATTGTTGAATTTGTTCAGACGCTAAAGTGACATCTTCGCAAACATCATTACTGCTAGAACAACCCATTAAAATAAACGTAAGGCTTATAGCGGAGCAAAAAGATAGTTTCATGTTGTTAAGTTCTTAATTATTTTATTTAAAGGTTAAATGATTTATATCAGTATATAACAAAGTCATGTTAATCGTTATAATTTGTTAACAAGCAGATCAAGTGATTTTAGTTGATACCTTATAAAATTCTCATCAAATCATTGTTTAAAGCAATTGATTTACTCTCTCCTACCATCAAGTTTTCATCTAACACGTAATCTCCTATTGAGGTTCTATGTAAAGCAACGACTGGATTATTGAAGCGACCAAACATTCTTTTTATTTGATGATAACGACCTTCCATTAAGCTAACTTCGGCTTGATAAGGTGAAAGAATCTTCAAAATAGCAGGCTTGGTTGTTATGTTTTCAAAAGCAAAGTACATGCCTTGTGAAAATGCTTGAATATAGTCTTCAGTTACGGGGTTTTTCAACGTGACTATATAGTGTTTAGACACTTTACTTAACGGAGATGATAAGTATTCAGACCAACGACTATCATTGGTAAGCAAAACCAATCCAGAGGTATTTAAATCTAACCGCCCAACTATATGTAAGCTGGCTTTTTCATCATCGGTAAATGAAGTTCCTAACAAGTCTATTACGGTACTGTGTTTATCATCTTTGGTTGCACAAACAACACCTACAGGCTTATGAAGCATGATATATAAGGGTTTGTGCTGTTGAATGATATTATTATCTAGTGATATGACTGAAAATTTATTAACTGCTTGAGCAATGTCAGTTGCAATAATGCCATCAACTGAAATGCGTTTTTGTGCGAGTAAAAGGCGAACTTTTTTTCGGTTAACTGCACACTTTTCACTAATAACACGATCAAGTCGGGCGCGATTTATTGACATGAGCAAACAGATTTTATCAAAATAAATGAATGTAATTTCTAATCAAAAAGAATTTAATTTCAAATCGTTAGCAATTAATTGAAGTAGTTTTTCAAGTTTAACATGCAATAACCCTTCAACTAATTTGGTTTGTTGATTTAGCATAGTTAATTCCGTATCTGTAATTGCAATGTAACAAATTAACACTTGCTCTTTTACTTCTGCATCAAAATAACCAAAGGCATCATCACTATAAGTATGCACGGCTTGATGAGCTTGGCGTTTTTTTTGAGTAAGGAAGGTTTGTGGTGTTTCTATATATAGCCGAACAAACCAAATACTATCTTCGTCACTGTACCAATTAGCAGTCATCGTTTGAAAGTTAAGCTGAGCCTCAAGTTTGTTACTTATCGAGATGATTTTAATGAATTGTTGTGCTAATTCGTCACAAACTTGAATTGAAATTGGTAATTTTTCTGGCATGTTTTATAACCAATTAACAGTAAAATTGAAATGACAAACATGGTAACAAAGTCAACTAACGTTTTAAATATTGATTAAAATCTATATCGCTACAACCAAGCACCACTTTAACTCGATTTGACGTACCTAATTTTTTAAGAATAGACGAAACATGGGACTTAACTGTAGTTTCAGAGATATGCAAATTAAAACCAATTTCTTTATTCGCTTCGCCTTTAATCAGGTGTTGTAGCACAATTAGTTCCCGACGGGTAAGTAAAGCAATATTTTCAGGTGAAGCTTCAAATTCTTTTTTAGTTGTTGCTACATTAGCTTGAGCGCGCATGATATCTGAGGGTAAATACATATTTCCTTGAAAAACACTTTCTATCGCTTCACCAATGGTTTCTTTTGAAGAAGACTTGGCAATAAAACCTACAGCACCATAAGAAAGCGTTTGTAATATTTTCTGTTTTTCTTGTTCCGCAGACACAATCACAATGGGAGTTGTTGGACATTGATTCCGTAAGTCTAGTAAACCATTAAGACCTGACATACCAGGCATATTAAGATCTAATAATATTAAGTCTATTTCATCGTTCTCTTTAACACAGGCGAGTGTTGACTCAATATCTTCTGTTTCATAGGTGGTAGAACCGGGGAATTTGATGCCGATAATATTAACAATGGCGTCTCTAAATAGCGGATGATCATCTGCAACTAAAATTTTGTACATAAACCAACGACCGAAAAATGAATAACTAACTAACCATAGCAAATTACTCATAATAAAGTAACCCTCCTATAGTTGTAGAAAACCCATCTTTTAGGTATATAAATTGATTGGTAAGTAGCAGAAAAATTATCTCTGCTACTTTTTTTAACTTACTTTTTTTCGTTAAATTTTTACTTAATAAAAAATTAGAAAGTTACAACGGCACCAATTGAGATGACGTTATTCTCTTCTGCCGTTAGATCCAAAGCATTATTATTATCTATTTCAGTTTTGTTTAATTCAGCTACTACAGTAACTCCAGGAATAACTGTTCTGAAATAAGAGATATTGGTATTACTACTTTCTGTCTCTACTGCATTGTCATCTATTGTCGATTGACCGTAAGATAATACAAAACGGTTATCACCCATTGTATAAGAGGCTTGTACTAGGTAACCATCAGTATCAATCGTGTCAGCTCCAACAAACTGATCTAAACCTGCAACATGACCTACACCTTCAGCGCTAAAACCAGAAGCCGTTAGTGATACACCTGAAAATTTAACGTTAACACCATAGCCAACACCTGATTGATCTTGATCAACACCCGCAACTTCACTTGATTGTGACATACCGTTAACCCAAGCTTTTAATGAACCTTCATCAAAAGTCGTGTCGTAGGTTAATTCAGCTTCAAAACGGGGCATATCTTCATCTGAATCAGCAGATAACTTATTAGGGTCCATAATACCAACCGCTAATTTAAAGCCGCTCATATCAGGTGTTCTATAGGTAATTTGTGCTTTTGGAAAAGCATAAGTGTAACCCGTAGCAATGTTACCAAAAGAGACATTACCGCCATCAACTAAACCAAGCGTGTTAGATGTTTGACCATAACCCAGTAATAGTTCATCGCCAAAAATATTAGCACGGTTAAATAAACCAAAATCTTTACCCAATAACACTTCACCGAAGTCACCACTTACTGTGGCATAAAATTGACGAACATCAATTCCTGTTTGCGTACCAGCAGCTGTTGCACCGCGACTTGCGTCTGTATCACTAAGAGTAACCCAAAAAGAAGAACGCGTAGCGACTTTATAATCACCTACTTGGTTGCTAGAGTTTAAACCAATATAGCTTGGTAAGAAGCCAGTTCTCACACGTGACTGTTTGCTGTTTGTCTCTGCGCCAGCAGCATCAGTCATGTCAGTATCACTGCTAGAATAAAAGATGTTAATTAGACCATCGGCTGTGAAAGTCATTCCTTCATCGTTATTATACAATTCAACTGCAGCGCTTGCGTTAAATGCTGCCATAGCCAATGTTGCTGTAATCAAACTTACTTTAAATCGTTTAGTCATTTTCATGCTTCCTGTTTTATCGTTATTAGTGTTCAATCATCATAAAAACAACGTTACTTAAAGAGAATCAGTCAACTTAGGCAAATTAGCTGTGCTTTAGACGTAAACAAAAAGCTTAATGCTTTAGTAGGAGCAAGGAGGAGAAGATAAAAAAGAAGTGTGTTTTAACAGCTAGTCAATTTTCCAGAGAGTAATGCTGGAAACCTTGTCATCAGTTGCATCTGCCATTTTAGCTCAGACACGCCCGATTCTTGGCGTGGTTTAGGTATATCAACATTACATTGATGAATAATGCTACCAGGTGAGTCACTCATAAAAAGTATTCGATCAGCTAGATAAATAGCTTCTTGTAAATCATGGGTGACAAAAATAACCGTAGTACCTCGTTGTTCGCACAAGTCTATTAACAATTGTCGTAATCGGTTAGCTGTTGGTGCATCTAGCGAATTAAAAGGTTCGTCTAATAATAATAAATGTGGGTTTATCGCAAAAGCACGCGCAATACTCACTCGCCGTTGCATACCGCCAGACAACTGACGTGGAAAATATTCCCCTTTACCAGCTAACCCCACTTGAGTGAGTAAAGGTTCAATTTGATCATACTGGTTGGGTTGTAAAACCAACGCTATATTTTCTCTAACTGTAAGCCATGGCATCAATCTGGGTTGTTGAAAAATATAACCAACTCGATAGGGTTCTTGCTTTTTTTCATCATTCTTACAGTAAGTAATGAGGTGTCCATCGCATTTTTCAATGCCACTGATCATATTAAGTAAAGTGGTTTTTCCACACCCTGAAGGACCAATAATAGCAATAAATTCACCGCGTTTTACGCTAAATTCTACCTGCGCCAATACCGTGTTATTACTGTTAACGTTATTATTAACATAATGCTTATTTTTAATAACGACATTCAGTTCAATCAAAATGATTACCTCTTGCTACCAGTTTATCAAAAGGTTTAAAAAAGAGTATTTCAATAAGCAAAACAATCAAAACGAAGGCAAGGGTATAAGCAAGAATTCCAGCAATATCAAAAAACTGAAATAATGTATTTAGGGCAAAGCCTACACCATCACTTCGCCCTAGCAGCTCAACCACTAAAACAATTTTCCAAATTAAAGATAAACCAGAACGAGCAGAGGCTATAATATAAGGATAAAGTTGCGGTAAAAACACCTTAAAAAAAGTAGCACGGGGTGATAATTGGTAAATTTTAGCCACCGCTAATAAATCCTTATCAACGGTTCGAGCCCCTTCTCTTATCATCACAACAACCGTGGGTACTTTGTTAATCACCACTGCCGCAATCGCTGCTGCTTCAACTAAACCAATCCATATGTAACACAGCAAAATAGTCACTAACGCTGGTATATTAAGTAAAATAATAAGTAAAGAATCAGTAAACTTATTTAGCCATGCATTGACACCCATCAAAATTCCGATAATACCACCGAGCAGCATAGCAATAGTAAAACTCAATAACACGCGCCGTAAAGTGATCAGAATATTAGTTACCATGTCTCCTTCATTGAGGTGAAACTGAAAGCTATTGATTACGGCAATCAGCGAAGGAAAATCTGAGCTATCTAGCAACCAAGACGCACCTTGCCACGACAGTGCAAAAAAAGTAATAATTGAAAGTTTGGTCAGTAAAAAGGAAAATAAATCTTTAGACATTCCCATAATAGAAGTACCTCTCCTAACAAGATGTGTTTCTACATTACTTTGTGATTCAGCTAAATTCTTAAAAAGAAAAAAACTCATTAATCAGCCTTTGGGTATAAAGTTAAGGTGCTATCCAATGAGTTTCCCTGCCAAAATGTGCCTTCGTGTAATGCTGTCGCTTTACCTACTAACGCACTCCCCCCTTGCCTTGATAATATTTCAAATATGCGTTTACTTGCCTCTATTTCTTTACTAGTAAATTGAGATAGCAAGCCTGCACGATAATCATCCATCAACGTATTAAATACAGTATCATTTTCTGCTTTAATCAAGGGACGAATACGATGCCATTCATCTTCAGAAGAAGATAATAGTTGCTTGGCTTCTGCTGATGCATGTAAGAATCGATTCAAAGCTTCGCCATTTGTATTAGCCCATGTTTGATCAAATACCCAACCTAACAATGGAATTTGAGCATTTATACCAAGCCCATTAAGCATCTCAGGTATAGTAATAAGTTGCTGAAATCCCGCAGCTTTGAGCCTAGCACCGTAATGCCAAAAATTAATCACTGCGGCTAAATCTCCTCGCAACATCAATCGATTTAATAACGGGGGTACAGCAAAGGTAGGTTCAGTTTCTTTTTTTAAATCAAGCCCATATTTTTTTTGACTGTAAGCTTGAAGTAATAACCAGCTCTTATCAACAGCACCGCCAGCAATGCCGATCTTTTTTCCTTTAAGATCGGCTAAAGACTCAATACCTGAATTAGCATCTACGTACAACCCACCCGTTGTCATAGACGTTGGAAAAATAGTATAGCTTTTTTGCTCAAAACGTTGACGATTTACCCAAAGCCAATCCGTAAGAATAATATCAACGGCATTACTTTGTAATGCTACTGCCGACGCATTTTTGCTGGCTAACGGTGTTACTTCTAAGTTAAATTTATATTTTTTGTCTAACTGGTGATGTTTTATTACATCAATTTCCCAGTTAACGGTACCAAATTTTAGTACACCAACACGAACAGTAGGTTGAGCCTGCACTTGAAGCGATAATAATATAAATAGTGCTATGCTAAAAAAACATTTATTCATGTTGCTTACTCTTTTAAGTTTTAACCCGTACCCTATTACTCATTTAATTAAACGCATAGTACACATTAGAATCAAAAATTAACACTCATACCAAGGTGAAGTGCACGAGGTTGTCCACCAAAGAAGCGATATGAATTAAAAGCATAATCAGCGCGACTGGCATATTTTTCATCCGTTAAGTTTTCAACACGAGCAAACAATTTAACCTGACTATTTAATTGCAAACTGCCCCTTAATTGCCACAAATTATGACCTGCATATTCATGTTCATTGGCCGGATCTAAGTAGTAATCGCCCATATGTAACCACTCTAATTCAAGCTTAGTGTCAGTTGTTGGTAACCAACTTAATCGGGTATTAGCAAGGTGTTTTGGTGCGGTATCAATCTCATTACCTTTTATAACCCCACTGTTTAGACGGTCCGATTCATATTCATGCTGGCCGTAGCTATAATTTACCGCTAAGCTGATATTGTGGCTAATATCATAATTAATACCTAATTCAAGACCTTGATGTGATGTTTCGCTATCCGTTACGTTTAAACCTTGCGCATCACGAAAGAAAAAATTATTCTTGGTCATATGATAAATGACTACTTCATACTGAAGTTTATCGCTAACACCGCGAACCCCAATCTCAGTGCTATTAATTTCTTCTGAATCGATTTCACCTACTACTTGTTGTTTTTGTAAACGATATAAATCTGTTGTTTGTGGTGCTCTAAAGCCTTGAGACCATGCACCAAATAATGCCGTATTTTTATTTAAGCGATAATTAATACCGAGCTTTGTGCTGGTATTATTAAAGCGATCATCACTGTCAGCGGGGCGTAAAAATAGGCAAGGTACAGCTTCAGCAGAATTATTCACACAACTACTACCATCAGCTTTAGTTGTGCCATTAGCGACTAAGTTATCGTATTCATATAAAATGGTATCAAAGCGAAAACTACCTGTGAGTTTCAACGCATCAGTCACTTGCCAATCACCTTGAACGTAAGGCGCTATTGTTGATGCTTCAACCTCATAGTCATAATGAATCCCTTGTTGGCGTGCTTTGCCATAACTAAAGGTATCAGATTTTAACTGGGTTTGTGTCAGCTCTCCTTTAGTCCATTCGGCGTCTATCCCCATAACAAGCGCTATGCTGGGGTCAATATCCCAATAATATTGGCTTGTAACTCCAAAGCTATAGTGACTATTTTCTTCTATCGCTTGTGAAGGCAAATAATGCTGACTAAACTCCATTTGGTTAGATCTAAAATACGGCGTAATACTCAATTGCGTTTCTTCACTTAATTTACGCTGCCAATGTGAAGCGATACGTACTGATGACCATTTACGATAGGCATCCACATCACAATTTTTTTCCATCGCATCACGGTCTTTATATAAGTTTTCACCGCTATAATCTGAGCTATAACACTCACCACCATTATCATCAGATGAAATAAAACCCGCTGTATCTTGATCAAGTACAAAGCCTGAAATAAGCGTACTTATACTGTCTTTTCCCTCTTCATAATCATGTCTGCCATTCACTTTAAAAGAACTAAAGCCGCTGTTATCTCTGTACCCACCGTCATCAATTGCTTGAAAATTACCACTTATGCCATGTTGTCCCATATCTTGACCAACAGTACCCTGTAGTTGATACCTTTCATTTGGACCAAGTAATAAAGATACTTCGCCTTCATCGCTAGGCGCCTTAGTTAACACATTTAACACACCGTGCACGGCATTAGATCCATAAACAGCGCTTGCAGGACCTCTAATTATTTCTACACTCCCTGCTTGGGCTAAATTTAACTCTGACAAGCCATTATTATTCGCAAACCCTGCAGATCTTGTTGCAATGCCGTCTTCTAAAAACAAAAAAGCTCCTGCTGCGCCAGGGCCAGTTAAAACAGGTGAACGCAAAGCAGGAAGCGATTCCATACCATTATTTGTTTGAATATGAACACCAGTTGCTCGATTCAAAATATCACTTGGGTGAACCGAATTCACAGTTTCAATATCTTCTGTTGAGATACGATCAATATTACCAGCAACATTCAATAAATTAGATGCTTGCTTACTGCCAGTAACCACAATAATCTCAGTTGCGTTAGAATCCGTTTGTTCTATTTTTTGATTATTTTCTGCAATAGCTAAGTTTGAATAAACACTTGAAAGGCTTATTAACGATAAAGTAAAACACGGTATAAAAACACGATAACATTGTTGGTACATCGACTGCTCTCAGGTTTAATAAAAGATACTCCAATGCTATACGGACTTATTGCACAATACTTTCCTCCTTTAGTATGACAAACCTCCTCTTTTAGTGAGCATATTGTTTTTCTATCACTCACCAATCATGCCTATTTCAAAGAAGTGATTGGCCAATAGATAACCTAAAACTAATGCAATAAAATAGACGTATTAGAATTGATAGTTAAGGTTGATGCTAGCAGAGCGAGGTCGTGATGGCCCAACAAAATATTCATCAAATTCAGCATCAGGATAAATATCCTCTAATACTTCATCTGCTTCCCCATATGTACCAAAAGTTTCAAAATGACGATCAAAGAGGTTATCCACTTTAGCTGATAAGCGTAATTGCGGGCTAACTTGATAGTTAAGATATATATTAGTCACCGAATATGATGGAATTTTCTTATTTTCATTCGCTTCATCACCACGATAATAAGAAGATGAGGCATATAAAAATTCAGTACCAATGTTCACATCATCATTGATTTGCCAATTTGCATGAAACTTGACTTGATGTTTAGGTTGACCTGGAATTTCATCCCCTTTACTCACTTGTCTATTTGCTCCAAGCGGATTTACAGGACTAAAAGAAACAAAAGGTGATTCAAATGTTGCTTTTAAAAAGTTATAACTAGCACCGAAATCAACTGTACTTACTTGAGTTGACAGTGCTAATTCAATACCTTGACGTTGAGTTTTATCAAGATTAATAAAATAACCCTGATTAGATTTGTTACCTGCCTGTTGGAAAATAATATCGTCATAACTTTGGGTAGAGAACACAGTAGCTAATGCAGAAAAATTCTCAATATTATAATGTATAGATGCTTCTGTAGTTTTTACAACCACTTGCTCAAGCGGTGGATCAGCAACAAAGCCATTAGGCAGTTTGCAAGGGTCATTTTCATCCGCACAGCTTAATTCTGCTGGACTAGGCATCCTTGAAGATTCACTATAACTAAGTTTAAATAACATGTGTTCGTTTAACTGGTAATTACCTGAAATGGCGGGGTTAAAGCGATTAAAATAGTGTTCACCATTGAGTGAACCTTCACCACTGTCTATCTGATCCTGCATACTCACATGGGCATGATTATATCGCCCAGCAATATTTAGTGTAAATTTGTCACCAAAAGAAAATGCATTAAGAAAATAAACATATTCTTGTTGAGTTTTTACTTTTAAACGAACCCGAGATTCTGCATCAAATAAACCAATACCAGTGACCGAACGATCATCATCGACCGAGTCATTGTGCAATATAGCAAACTCGGTATCACTACTAAAATCAATATCAGCCTTATCAATTCCTAAACCAAAAATAAACTCGTTATCAAATGAACCAATAAATGTAGAAGTATCAACTTGACTTAATCTGACAAATTGCAGTGCAGCACCATAACTTTTATTATCAGTAAAACCCGTATTGTAGGTACCATCTATTGAATCAGCATCAATATCAGTGAGTTCACTTAACCATATATCTTCATCATATCCTACAAAATGAACTCGCTCTAGTTCCCCTATTTCAGTTTCTGCCTCATCTTCCATTTCATCATCATCGTCTTCATCTCCTTCGCATAAACTATAGAGTAGACCAGATTCACATTCTTCGTAATCACTATCATCGCCATTAATACTATTAATTTCATTATGTCGGTAATAGGCTGTTGCCTGCCACGACATTTGATCGTTTATCAAGTTATCACTTTTAAGACTTAACTGTTGATAACGGCTAGCGGTTTTATCAGGTTGTGTATAAATAGCACTTCTACTTGCCAATGCTGGCAATTGTTCTGGCACAGCACCATTACCTAATAATTCATTTTTATTGGCGGCGTAAGTAATATCAAAAGAATGTTCTTTGCTCGCATAACTAAGCGTAGTAAGCAACTGCTTTAATTCACTTTCAGAATAATCACGCCAGCCATCTTCTTGGTATTTATTCGCAATAAAATAATACCCCCAATTACCCTTATTACCGCCAGACTGTACTGTAAATTGCTTCTGACCAAAGCTGCCAAAGCGTACATCAAGTTCATTTTGTGTGTAGCTAAAACCATTTTTTGTTTGTAGCGCTAATGCGCCACCTAATGTATTTTGACCAAATGCAGGATTAGAGCCTGAATATAAAGAAACAGATTCAAGCGCAGCCAATGGAATCAAATCCCAATTTACCGTATCACCAAAAGGCTCATTAAAACGTATACCATTTAAGTAAACCGAAATTCCTTGAGGTAATCCCAATAAAGGTGAAGCGGTGAATCCTCGGTATTGAACATCAGGTTGGAAAGGGTTATTTTGTACATCATTTATGTGCAAACTGACCAGTTGATTCTTCATATGTTCAGCTAGAGAAATCGCTTGCGATTGAACTAGCATTGCACCATTAACCGTTTGTACACTGCCAAGGGGATTTCTATCACCTGCGATACTTGCTGAAATAGGGGTTTGGCTGTATATATTAATCTTTTCAATATCATCACTGTCTTGCGCAAATACAGGCAATATCATCGTAAAACTAATACAGCTAAAACTAACGGCACTTTTTAACTTCATTTGTTGATTCCTTAGATTACACTTATTAGAGATAGTGTAATGGAATATTTCCAAATATAATCAGCCTAACAGAAAGAAATTTAAGAAAAAAACAAAAATGATAATAAATAACAATAAGATAGAATTATAAAGGTCAATTGAAATCATTCCAAAGTATGATTCATTCACTACCTAGTACTACCTTATATTATACCCACAATGCTATGTGTCTTTAACTGTAAATCACAACAGAAGTATTATACGACCCTGATCATGGCACTATTATCGCTAATAAAAACAAAAACACTCTATAAACAATGCCGATCAAACGTTATGATAGTCCAAGAATAAATAACGGAGCACATTTTGAATAATTTAACAATTCGCCAAGCAGTTGCAGAAGACACAGCATTAATTCTACATTTTATTCGTGAGTTAGCCATTTATGAAAAGGCCGAACATGAAGTATTGGCAACAGAAGAAACCATTAGACAATCGATTTTTTCTGATAATAGCCATGTAAATGCATTAATTTGCTTACAAGGCGAACAAGCATTAGGAATAGCCATCTATTTTTATAACTATTCGACTTGGTTAGCAAAATCAGGACTTTACCTTGAAGATCTTTACGTTTCTCCTGAACATCGCGGCAAAGGCGCAGGAAAATTATTACTTAAAAAAATGGCACAAATCGCTTTGCAAAATAACTGTGGTCGATTTGAATGGAGCTGTTTAGATTGGAACCAACCCTCTCGCGACTTTTATCAGTCTATCGGCGCACAATCACAAGACGAATGGGTAGGTTATCGTATGTCGGGTCAAACCCTTATCGATTTTGCCAAAGAGGATTAATAACAACATTCGGCATAAAAACTGAACAACTAACGATAATTAAAGGCTTAAAGGCAAAACATTGATTACAGAGAATGGTTATTCAGGTAAATATGCCCTGCATTCTCTAATAAGCTACATCCATGTAGCGCCCTTATCAAAATCAATAACGAGACATCTAAAATCTTAGAAGTCTACGGTGATACCACCAAAGAATAAACGTTCACGCCCTGCCAACTTACCTTCATTGCGGCTCACCAAGTATTCTTTATCAAACAAGTTTTCTACGCTAGCAAAGAATGTCACTCCCGTGTTTGGAATATAATAATTAATCGTCGTATTCCAAATGGTATAACTTGGAATTATACCTTCAATACCGTTTCCTGTTTCAACCCGAGTATTTTCATCATCAGCAAATTGATTACTAATATGCTGAACTCCAAGGCGTACATCAATGCCACTGGTATGCTCATACCCTAAGTCAAGGTTCAACAAATCCTTAGGTGCATACTGCATACGATTACCATCATTAGCAGGATCCGATGCTTTAATATATTCAGCAGTCCATAAATTAGTATATGAACCTGATAAATAAATATTATTATTCCAGTTATAAATCTCGCCAAAGTTAACCCTGCTGGATAATTCAATACCTTGCTGCTCGCTTTTCCCACTATTATCAAATGTTGCCCCATTATCTACAATAGTATTTTCAATATCATTGTGAAATAAAGCGCCTGACACAGTAACGCCTTTGAAGAAATGACTTCTGATGCCTAATTCAAACAAAGTACTTTCTTCTGGTACAGCACGAGCACCTGAAGCATCAAGCTCACGGTCAGCTCGGGAAGGTGAAATGCCTTGGTGAACACCTGCAAAAATGGTTGTATTGGTTATACCATTCCAAGCAACACCAAGGCTTGGTAAAAATTCAGTATAATTATCTGAAACACGATTAGAAGAGAAATCATCACTGTCGCTTGTTCGAACATCTTCTACACGAAAACCTGCTGTTACAGACCAATTATCAATATAAGTCGTATTCTGAGCATAGTATGACAATGCGTAGGCATTCAGACGCGTTCCTTCACGATCTTCGCCTTCAAGTAAGGCTAACTTGTAATTTAAACGCTGGGTGGTATTAACCGCATAAACTTGTTCACGATGAGCTTGTTCTTGATGGTAACGAAGACCAACAATAGCGTCATTCTCCACCCCAAATAAACCATGACCAAAATCTGCACGGCTCTCTACGCCCCACGTATAATACTGACGAGGGGCATGACGACCACCACAAATATTGATATCAGTATTGCCAATGTCTGATGTTGTTACTCTACCATCGCCATTTATATCCCCCACTGCATCACAGTTACGTAATCGTGATTCCCATGCACCATTAACTTTTCTACCACTATTACTACCACGTAAACCGTTACGGAAAGTATCAGTGTAATAAGCATGTGACTTAAGAGAAAGGTTATCATTTATTTCAAGTTTATGTGTTAACTGAGCAACATCACGATTTTGTTGCCACTTATCTAACTCAACCGTTGGATGAAAATAAGGGTCATTAGCATATTCATCTTGCGTTAAATAATTTTCAGTTTGATTACGACGATCTCTCGTATGAACTAATTTCAGACCTAAAGTTTGATGTGCGGTAATGTTAAATTCACTTTTAAAGCGATAGTCCATAACATCATATTGGCTATCATTAAAAATGCCATCGCCTTTACTTTGTGAAAAATCAAAAATAAAACCACCTGTTTCATTACCAAAACCAACATTACCATGCAAACCACGAAAATCTTGATTACCAAATATCGATGTCACACTCCCTTCAACTTCACCATTACGTGGAGTGGCTTTAGTTACAAAGTTCACAGCCCCACCTAATGTTTGTGGGCCATACAAAATTTGTCCTGCACCTTTAACAACCTCAACACGACTAACAGATGTTGAAGGGGTCGCATAATGATTAACAGGGTCTGTATAGGGGGCCAATTGAAGCGGTATTCCATCTTCCATGACCATAGTTTTGGCACTTCGTCGTGGGTTCTGACCACGAATACCAATGTTTAAATCAAAGCTCATGCTGCCATCAGGTACAACCATTACACCAGGTAAAGTTCTAAGTTGTTCATTAATGGATAACGGTCGACGAGACTCAAGATATTCTTCATCAATAATATCAAATGACCCAGCAACCGCTTCAAGTCGATCGGGTAAAATTCCCGTAACAGTGAGCTTTTCTATTTCTGCTAGCATTTGTTCTTCGGCTTGTATTGTATAGGAAATAACTAACTGCGATGACAATATAGCTATACTAATGAGTGTTGGTTTCAGCGTCATTTTGTTCTAACCTTTTATTATTAAAAGGTTATGCTACCCAGCAAGAAGTAAACCTTATATAGGAAAAATTCCTAAAAAAATTAAAATCGACAATCATGAAAGCGATGGGATAAATAGAAGTTATACCAATTTGATTAAATTTCTTCCCAACTCAGAGCTTCATTAGCGAGCTTAGAACAAGGAAAATTGAGTAAACATAGTTAC